>CAIPAT010000112.1 GCA_903863035.1 uncultured Lentisphaeria bacterium | reverse complement strand
TTTAGTCGCGTCACAAAATGGAGACCTAAGCAGTAATTCTGCTGGATAAAAAATCACAAGAGTTCATTTTAAGATTGCTTAATAACTTAAAAAGGACGAACTCTTGTGAAAATAGAATGCAATTTTAACTATAGCGTAGAAGTTGAAGAATGCAACATCGATTATTTGACATCAGGTTTCAAGCAGATTCAGGAGATGGTTTTTACAGATTTTGCAAAAACCTCTCTGGAGCAATTTGGCGATAGCGCGATGAAGGAGGCTGCAAAGCCGTTTTGTTGCACCTGCGGCAACAACAAAGATTTCATCTGGAAAACCAAGGATGCCAAGCCGATGAAAATAACGACTATTCGAGGAGAAATAGAATTGCCGCAGATGCAGGTGCAGTGTAAATCATGCGGCAAGAAAATGTTTATAAGCCGTGCGCTCCTCGGCATAGAAAAATATCAGAAGATGAGTTTAACGACGCAGAAAATGCTGGCATTGGTCGGGGCCTTAACACCCTTCCGCGTTGCGGAGAAAATCCTGGGAATGGTCGGCATCGGCATTGATCGCATGAAAGTCTGGCGGTGTGTTCAAAAGGTCGGGAAGGCAATAGTTTTTGATCTTGATCCGGAAGAACTGCCGTGCGGCGAGGCGGACGGAACCGGAATCCCGATCATCGGCATCAAGAAACGCGGTCAGGAATTGAAAGTATTCATTCAGAAAAAGATCGGTGGCGGAGTAAGGATAGCTGGACTGGCGATTGGCAAATATGACGCAGGCTGGGACAAGCTGTTTGCCCCTCTAAGAGAGACAATAATGTCGTTTGAAAACTTTCTGCTGGTGACAGATGGAGATACGAGCATTTTCAATGGGATAAAATGCGTGAATGTAATATTGCAGCGTTGCCTCTGGCATATTCCCCACCAGCTGAAGCACTGCCTGTGGGCGGACAAGGTAAAAAGAAAATCTGCGGACTGGCTGGAAATAATTGGCAAAATATACAACATCGTGTCATTGCGCTCGTATATGGAGACGGACGATATTGATGCTTTGCTTCTGGCAAAACGAACTCAGTTGAATAGCCTGATAACTTTATGTGCGGAACGGGGCTATAATGGTTGCGAGTCATATCTGACCAATGCCAGGCCGGATATGTTCAGTGCCCTTGAAAAACGCCTGAACGGCAAGTCCAGCAGCCTTGCTGAACGGGTCATGCGAACAGTCAATATGCGGGTAAATGTAGGTAAATGGACGCCTCAAGGAGCTCTGAATGCAATGAATCTGCGCCTTGCACATTACTATAATGACTGGCGTCCGGGAGAACCGGATGCGAAAGGAGTGAAAATAGTACGGTTATAGACAGAAAATATTGTAGAATTCGGCAATGCAATATTGTAATTACCATGCGTAATGATAACGTAAATTTGTACGGCGAAGCGGCGATTGGCTCTGCTGAGAAGCAACCAGTCAAGGAATAGCCGTGCAGGTAGACCGACAGGAAGGGGAGAGATTCTCCCCGACCGGTCAACATGTCGGGATGCCTTAAATGCCTTAAAAAATCTCGGGGTTTGGGGCAGAGCCCCAAGTCTGGAATGACGGCACGATGCCAGTTAAAATGAACTCAAGTGTTCAGGTCTCCAAGTTGAGACGCTACCA
>CAIPAT010000111.1 GCA_903863035.1 uncultured Lentisphaeria bacterium | reverse complement strand
TTCACTCTGCGCTGGAATACAAAACTCCGGATGAGGTATACGGACAGAGTTGCATTAAGCAATCAAGAGTTTATATTGATAGAGAGTCTTTACACCAATCTTTTTAGAAAAGTGGTACAAGCTAGGGGCTAAGCTCAAATAGCGAATCAGACTTGACAAAAGAACTCATAGAAGGAACCGGATATATATAAATTAACCGGCCAAAGTTAAGAAAATGAAAAATATTATGCTGATCGACGACGAAAAGGAGCTGTGCGGGCTTTTGGCCGAAGTCCTTACACTCGAAAATTATAATGTGCGTATTGCCAATACCCTGCGGCAGGCGGTGTCCATTCTGGCGGAAGAAGTAGAATTGCCGGATATGGTATTTCTGGATTTGAACCTGCCGGACGGAGATGGGATAAGCATTGTTCCTGAAATAAAGAAAATAAGCAAGAAAATAACAATATGCATTGCTTCCGCCCATGGCGTAGAGAAGGGGAAGCAAGAAGCGAAGCAAATGGGCGTATCCTATTTTATTGATAAACCGTTTAGCATTGAAGATATATTAAAAATTATCAGAGAAGCAACTTCAAATTGAAGAAGATGAACAAAAAAAATAAAATACTTATTGTTGACGACAGCATGGATATGTGCGATATTCTGACACAAATATTGACCGATAAAGGGCATCAGATTAAGTCGTTGTATTGCGGCGAACATGTGATCAAAGAAGTGATGAGTAATCCGCCTGATATTGTTTTGCTCGATATCGGCCTGCCTGATATTGACGGTCGGCAGGTGCTGAAAGAATTGATAAAATTTGATAAGGATCTTGCGGTAATAATGTTGACGGGGATTGGATGTGCAAAAGATGTTGTGGATGCCATAAAGACAGGGGCTTTTGATTATATTGTCAAACCATTTGTTAATGAAGAGTTGTTTTTGGTGATCAATAGAGCTATAGAGTTCCGCAATTTGCGTAATGAAATGCATTATTTAAGATCGGAACTGGCAAAAAATTTTCCCGTCAATAAGATGATCGGCGAGAGCATGGTATTTCAGCAGATGTTAAAGAAAGTAAAAACCATCGCCCCGACCAATATGACGGTGATGCTTCAGGGTGAAAGCGGAGTTGGCAAAGAACTTGTCGCTCATATGATTCACCGGGAGAGCATGAGGCATGATAAACCATATATTCCCATTGACTGCGGAGCCATTCCGGAAAATCTCGTGGAAAGTGAACTCTTCGGTCACAAAAAGGGCGCGTTTACCGGCGCATTTGCCGACCGTAAAGGAAAGTTTGAACAGGCGCACGGCGGCACACTTTTTCTGGACGAAATTACCAATCTCCCGGAATCCGCACAGGCAAAACTGCTACGCATACTCGAAGACAGGAAGGTCTGGCATCTGGGCGGAGGCGCGGAGGCGGTGGATATTGATGTACGGATAATTGCGGCAACGAATGTCGATATCGCAACTGCTGTGAAACAGAATAAATTTAGAACTGATCTCTTCCACCGGATAAATGAATTTAGTATTCTTATTCCGCCGTTGAGAGAGCGAAAAGAGGATATTATCGCAATCAGCAATCACTTTCTTGCAATTGCCAACAAGGAGTTCCACAAGGCTGTGGCAGGAATTGCGTCAGACGCGTTGAAACTGCTCTTAAACTATCAGTGGCCGGGTAATGTCAGAGAATTGAGGAATGTTATTAAAATGGCGGTATTGTCCGCAGAATCCACGCTTGTTGGCGTTGTCGACCTGCCGTTAAGCATCAGTGCCTACAAGGCTGAGTATGAGACCAATGAAGAATTAAATCAGGAAAGAATCGTGCTTGAAGATGCCGTAGATAAATTCGAGAAAAAACTGATTATGAATGCGCTAAACAAAACAGGCGGCAATAAGGTAAAGGCTGCAACATTACTGCAACTGGACAGAAAATCTCTCTACCGTAAAATGAAAAAACTGGAAATCGCCTGAGCTGGTCATGCGCATGTGAGCGTCGTTCATGAACACTCTCTAAGACATGCCTAGACTAAATGCTTGAGAAAAAGATGCTATCGCCACGATTTGGTTTACCCTGTATTATCTGATCTCATTAGTCCATGAATTATCTTTTGATTCTTTCTAATACAGACCAGTATTTTAGGCGCGTGGTTTATTTCGCATATTCTTGTCTGTTCCTTTTTGATAACTGTGGCGATAGTAGTCAGTTATGCCCGCTTTTTACTCATATATTCTGCTCGATAAATTACGTATGCCGATAGTTTGTACAATTTTTATCATATACAATGTGTTGATATTCAACGGCATGACAATTAACAAAAAAATCTTCAGCAGTATTTGGCATAGATATTGCTAATAAATATTATGTTGAACTTATTTTGGTGCCGCAAGCGAGATGTATCTAATGACAGGAGTTCGTGTTTGGATAAAAACAGCCCAGATATACTTGATAGATTGAGTCGCTTCGCAAAGGATGAATGTATCTGTATTATGCACGCCTGCGAATCCGGTAGCTGGTGGGGTTTCGCGTCCCCGGGTATTTACAATGTGCGGTTCGTCTATATGCATTCGCCGTTGTGGTATCTGTCAATATCAGAGCAGATAGATATTGTTGGACCGGTCATCAAAGGGAATGTTAATTTTTTAGGCTGGGATATAAGGAAAACGCTTCTTCATTTTATGAAGTCAAATCCGGTGGTACTGGAGTGGTTACAGGCCGGATCCGTATATCTGGATAATGATGGATTTATAGATGATCTACGGAAACTTATGCCGGAATATTATTCCCCGCGAAGGTGTCTTTCCCACTATTACAGTATGGCCCAAAGCCAGTATCTGGCATATTTCAATACGAACAGTGATTGCAGAATAAAATACTTATATATCATAAAATCATTGCTCGCATGTCGGTGGATAGAATCAAGTAACGTACCCGCGCCGCCAGAATTTTCAAAACTAATGGAGGCGACAGTACTGGATTCAACTATCATAAATATGATCACAGATCTGCTTGTCTATAAAAACAATGGACAGAAGAAGGACCAAGACAAGGCAGGCGTGATTCCGCAACTGGAAACGTTCATAGAGGCGGAGCTCATGCGCATAAAACCTGTAAATTATTCAGAGGCGAAATCCATTGATATCGAACCGCTGAATCAGCTTTTAAGAAAATATTTAGAGCAGCCTGGAAGAGTGTAGGCAGGGAATGAGATAAAAAAATATGCCAATCCAATATGTCAGTAGCAGGAAGTCATCATGGTTGCAAGAAAAAAAGACAAATCAAGCGCATCGAAAGTAGCGAGCGATGCCAAAAAGATCGAATTTAGGGTTGCAGCCCCAAAATTCCCATCCAGTCAGCCCATCGTCAGCATCGGTGCTTCAGCCGATGAGCTGTTAGCGCACACTGAGCTGCGATCAAAGGCCGCTTTCCTTGAGGCGCAGGTCAACGCCTCACGCGATGGAATTTTAGTGATAGATGAAAATAATAAACGGGTGCTGGTTAACCGGCGAATCATTGAACTGTTCGACGTCTCGCCGGATATTCTG
>CAIPAT010000110.1 GCA_903863035.1 uncultured Lentisphaeria bacterium | reverse complement strand
GCAACTTTATCCTCACGCGTTAGCCAGTGGCTAGTGATTAGGCTACATACCTGAAATGGACAATTGGTATGGACGAAACATTTCATTCGTCTAGTTTAGTGATACCTTACCTGGACACACGTTCGATGAGTGTAAAATTTCTTTTCATTTTCGTTGTTTCCTTTGTTTCTTTTGTTGTTAGTTTAACCTTCCCCGAAAACATATTTTGTCTTTCCATCTCCTTGTTTATTATAGGTTGAAATCCTTTATCAAGCAGACTTGTGATTGGGGCAAAAAAAGAGGGCGTTCAAATCACACACACTCAAGGTACAGCCATGCACCCAGTCGGAAATGTGAAAGAACGCCCAAAAATGGAGCGAACTTTCAACATCGTTTTCCGACTTAAAATGGCTGTTTTAGAGTGAAACGTCTGTTGAAACTTATCTTAAATTTTTAATATCTATATACGGTCAATATACCTCTTTTGTTTTTCAGTTTATGGAAAAGCAATAATTTGGGTACACGCTTTAATTTACCAATAAAATCCATGAATGCAAACCGTCAAGGTTTTAATACTGCTGCATTGGAAGTTTCCAATTAGACGTTCCAGTTATAAATGGGCTTCTTCATGATGTCTGTTGCCCCTGTTTTGTCGGTGGTTTGAACCCATAATGTCGGTGCTCTCCGCCTTCTTTTCAGGGGTCTTATATCTGAGTGAAAAGCCGTTGAAATTGCTGTGGTATTGTTGCGGCTTCTCCCCCCTTTTGGGGTTTGGATGATGGGAGGATTTATGGGGAGTATATAAATGAAAAGAAGTGGTTGTTTCGCAATAAGTGGTTTCTGTAAGATTTCTGTCCAAAGCTCTCTTCCAGTAGATACAGTAGATGTTTCTAATATTTTAAATCGTTGTATTCTGCTGGTTTTCAATTATCTTAATCCTGCGTAGCTAAGAAGTGTTGATTAAATAAGAGGGGCAGATATGAATCGTCTAGAAATGAAATCTAGCATAGCAGAAAATGTTCCTGTCTTGAGCAAAGAAATGAAAGATGACTGGAGCAAATATGAGAAGCTAAGACAGAAATTTGTTCGGGATTACCCTCTCGAGCGAATTAAGAATTTAGCTATTAAGGAATATGTTATCGGATGGGGCAAAGACAATCAGTCGTTTTGCTACCGGATAGAACAGGGCTTGCGTAAGCTAGGGTCAATATGGGGCAGCAGAGCGGATAAATTCGGCATATATCATGGTAAAACAAAAAGTGATAAGACAATAAAATATCGCTTTGCATCACACTGGGGAGAATCTCATGAACAAGCTTTTGATGCTGTAAAAAATGCAATTGTTGATTTGCTGAATAATAATAATAATCTAGATAAACTTAAAGAGAATCCGCTTTCTCCGATGTTCAAGGGAAAAATCCTTTTTCTTTATTATCCCAAACAATTCTTAAATATCTTTTCCGGTTCCCATCTTTCACATTTTGTGGCAAACTTGAACTTGATGACACTTTCTGATGATAATCTAGACCTACAACAAGCGTTAATGGATTATCAAGCAACTTTTCCAGAACTGAAAAATCAGAGTCCTTTCCTTTTCGGGGAACTGCTTTACAAGATTTTTGGGTATCCTCCTAAAGATAAAAATGAACAAATGCCGCTTCTTTCAGTGGCAGTGGCAGGAGCAATTATCCAATCCCAACCAGCCTTGCCACGGCAAACAAAGCCTAATTATGAAGAGCTGCAAAGAGACCGTAAAATTACTGGAGACCGAGGAGAGAAAGAAGTACTGGAGTTAGAGAAAAAAAGACTAATTAACGCCGGAAAACCAGAGCTTGCTGATAAGATTAAGCATGTCGCAGATACTGACGATTATAGGGGGTTTGATATTTTATCGTTTGAAACGGATGGCAAAGAACGATATATAGAAGTTAAGGCAACTTCACATGACAGCTTTGATTACGGTTTTTTTCTGTCACCCAACGAACGTAAAAAATCAGAAGAGCTTCCCAATTATTATTTGTATTTAGTTGCTTCCGCCAGAAGTGAGCATCCGATAATCTCATTCATTTCCCAACCCAACTTTTCAAGTCAGCGTAATTTTGAATTATCTACATCTGTATATCATGTGAAAATAATGGATGTTGAAGGTCTTGTGCAGCCTAATTCTGTTTAGAAAACCGTCCTGTCCAGGCTGAAATGAATATGGGGCATATTTCTAGCTGGAGCAGCGTTTCCACGGCTTCCATTTCCTCTCAAGTCATAACAATAGTACCACCAAATACTTAACTGCACTTTGAAGCTCTGAGCTTACGAGCTGTAAGTCCTTAATATTGGGGTTGATATGTATTGTTTTGATACTTCTTGAACCCAGGTCATAAGGCATAACAATAGTAGCATAAAGCACTTAGCTGTAAATCGAGCGGCGAGCACAAAAAGCTATAACTATTTGATGGCACGTTTGTTATCTTAGGCAACACTCAAGGCTTTGAGCTGAACTACTTTTAGTCTATCCCACAGCAAAACCCATTCATGTTCTCGCACGGTATCCATTGCTTAACTCTGTTACTTTATTTTGCAGTCAAATCCCATTTCTTTTCTATAGGCATCTCTCATAACCGCTTCTATTTCGTCTTTGCGCTGTTCTGCAACAATAACGCTGTCATGCACCGGAAGACATGGGATGCGATTCTGGACACAGTAATTCACCGCATTCAAGATTATCTTTGAGTCCCTGTTCATGAGTTTTATTCCGCTGTCGTCGCAGAAGTGCTTGGCAATCCTGTAATGGATTGTTTTGAACTTATCCAGCCAGTAACTCCAATCCACAGGTTGACCTTTAATTGCCTTGTAAAAATCAAGGTCAGCAGTTTTGAAATCTCCCAGCCTGACTCTTTCAAGAATCTCATCGGTTTTTCTCGACAGCACATTCAGTGTTTGGTCATCACTTTCGGCATTGATTGCCACCAGCAGAAGCAGCTTCAATGCCGGGCGCATGGATTTGTCTTCACACACCACGTCATACGGGTCAAAATCGCATTGGGAACCTTCCTGGGCATACAGCATGTTGATATGCAATGCGGAAAAGTCCAGTTCCACGGTCTGTTCCCCATCCAGAGTGATGGTGGCTCTCTGCTGCCCGTTAAGGCTCTGCCAGCCGTTTGCGCCAGAGTAAAGTCTGCCTCCCCTGAAGAATGACTTGCGGTTGAATACAGCCTTCAGTCTGGATGAGATTTTAGTCTTTTTCTCTATCCGACTTAGTAATTGGGGGTATACATACATGATAGCATCATTCTTATATAGCTGACATATCTCTTGTATTATATTCTCTTCTGTCTTAGTATTCCTTCCTGTCATTTCTTCTGGATTGGCTGTTTCTACCTCTTCTTCCCATTCCGGCATTAGAGAGAACACCTGTTTGTGAAATAATACGTATTCAGACAGGGCTTTATAATCTGTTATAACTGCGTCATTGCACCTGAGTTCTTTCGGTAGTTTGGGCTGGATTGATTTGACCAGTTTTAGGAACACATCAGTATAGGGTATATTGGTGTACTCAACTTTAACCCGCTTCATAAATTTATTATATGCCTGAAGTCTGGCTTTCAGCCCCAGAATGAATTCCGTGTCTGGATAAGTCAATTCATGTTTCCTGCCTTTCAACACTATCAGTTCTTCCTCGCCGTCTGAATCCTTCAAACAGACTTCTTCAATTTTTAGCAGTTTTCCCGCAAGTTCACGAGATGCCCATATTCTGGAGCTCCTGCCTTTTCCTGTTTCTCTATCTAAGAATCCCCTGCATGTGTGGATAAGCCCCTTTGCTTCCAGTGCATCAATGATAGGAATTGTATCGTAATAGTTAAACCTCAATTCGAGGCTTCTTTCGTTCAGGCGGTAATACTCTTTATTGCGGCTTACAGCCACGACTTTCAACTGCTCCAATGCATATTTTAAATTACACAGGATATTAAACAAAGTAAGCCATTTGCCGGAGCGGTTTTTTCTGAATGCCATTCCTGACCATATCTCGTCTGTCAGTTGCTTCATTTCCCTGTAATCCCCATATCTGAATTTATCATAAAGTAGCGACTCTTCCAGATTATGAAAATACTGGAAAGGGTGCATTTCGATTGGTGCTGCTTTATTCATTTTCCACCTCCTGGACTGAGTCCGGTTTAATATGTCTGATATATTTGGTTATTGCTATTTTTGCCTTGCCTGTTACGTGCGTACTGTATTCTTGCAGTTTTTCCTGTTGGATATACGTCAGGAATTCTTCAAACACATAGAGCGGTATTTCAAGCATCGGCAAATCCCTAGGCTTCTTTTCCTTGGACGGGCGGGGTCTGCATTTTTTATAAGCTTCTGACAGGGTCATTGTGCCACGCCAGACCTTTCCCAGCAATTCCGGCTTGTGTTCCTTAATCTGCTTGGCGAACTGGATGCATGAGGCACTGACCGGATATTTTTCAGCCAAGAGTTCAATTGCCCTGCCGCTTTCTTCCCGTTGTGGTAATGTTACCACTTCGGTGTTTTGAGCTAGATTTTGCAGTTTTCTTGCCTCTGCTCTGTCTTCGTATTCCGGCAGTTCTTTTAGTGCCTTGAGAGCCCATTGACCAGTTGAAAGGCTCCTGCGGATATTGGAGGAATACACATAGCCGCAGATTTCCTCTTCCGAGAGGTTAAGTTCTTCCGCATGGATGGGAATTTCCAGCTTTATACACGCCCTGTAACGGTGTCTTCCATCTATAATTTTTCCTTGCGAGAGTTTTATCGGCTCCTGGAGACCGTCTTCTCGTATGCTGTTCTCTAATACCCTGTATTCTTCATAGGAGAGCACCGGATACTCTTCGGCTGCTGGATGCGCCTCCAACATCGCACCGGGCGCAAGCCCCCGCACGGAGCCCTTAGATTGAGCGTTTACATCTTCTACATCCTTTTTTACTTGGATAAGAATTTCTTTTTCTGGCATGGATGGTAACAGGTCTATTTGAGACTGTGCTGTATTTTTTTCGATTATCTTCTCCATAATTTACTCTCCTCTGGTTATTGTTCTGGATTGGGGTTTACCACTTGCATCATTTTTTCAACGTCAGATTTTTTGAATCTATAACTCTTTTTGCCATTCAATCTGACAAACCCGATTATTCCTTTCTCGCACCACAGATTCACTGTTCTGGGATGCACGTTAAGAATCTCGCCGACTTGTTTTGCCGTTAATAATTTTTCTGTTGTCTCATTCATTTTTTATTCCTTTTGTTAAGATTTACTTTTGAGACTTTGAATCCCGACATATATATGATATTCAGAACGGGAAAGGCATAACACACATCTTTTTGATGATTTTGATAATTTTCTTTAATGCCCAACCCGCCTAATTGCTTTCTAAATCATATTGGACACACTGTCCAAGCATTTACTGATTACCGGAAAACCTAAATTTATGTTTCTCAGGCAGTGATAATCTATTTTGACAAAGCCATTCTCTTTATAGGATTTAAATATTAAATAATGTTAATTACCTCCATTAACCTTATCAACATGAATAATGAAATCCGTCAGGTCTGCTTTGCGGAAGAACCGCCGCTGACCTACTTTGTACGACCGCAAGCCCTGCTTTCTCCATCTGAACAATGTCACACGGTTGATTCCACCGGCAAATCCAGTGGCTTCTTTTTCCGAGATGAACCTTTCATCCATCTCCGGGTTCACCTGTTGTCCTGTTTTCAGCACTTGCAATGCCAGTTTCATGTTTCCCTCCGGTGTCGTTCCGTCCACCGCCATCCTGATTAATTCGTCCTTTGCATTTACCATTTCTCAAACCTCCTGTTTTATTTGGTTTATAGAAATAGTATAACACATTAATAATCAATAATCTACAAGCAAAAATCCAGCCATCAATTAACCATATGGCGGGCTAAATGGCTGGATAAAAACAGGGGAAAATATTGACTAAACGGAGAGATAAAAATCAGGGTTTGACAACAGGAGAAATGCTATTTTTAAAAGTCGAAAGGACACTGGTAAATGCAGCATCTCGTGGCTCTTCGCCACGCAGCGTAAAAACCTCAAAATTTCTAAAGGCTGCATCTGAGAATTGTATCGTAAGATTATTGAGTTTTTCTATCATAAATCCAGCCTCCTGCTCTCGATGACCACCTGGGTGTCTGCCGGTGATTATTTGATATGCCTCGTCTTCATGCTCTTTGGGAAGGACAAGTTTAATGAATCTACCTAAAGTTCTAAGGAAGCTTACATCCGCAGTGCCATTGGGCGACTTAAAAATACACGCCCATTCTATTCTTTCTGGATGAGAACCGGCATTCATTACAGAAACATTATCAAGCTTATTATCCTCATTTATAGTGAAGCCGAAGCTGTTATCTTCCTGAGAAGCGTAATACACAGTAAGAAGCCGTAAAAAGCTTAATCCAGGAGCCTTTTGGTAATAGGTCTGCCCCTTATATGAAATATCGTACTTGACTCTCGTATGATTGTCTGCCAAGCTAAGCCTAGCAGGAAACTCATTGACTGTAATAAACATTTTATCCTGCACTGGCTCTTCACATTCTTCCGATTCGATGAAAGACCTTTTAGTATTCGGAGTGACTACTAATACTTGTCCTTTTTTAACTTTGACACTAAATGCGGTCACTCCTTCCTTACATTTGTCAATAATATCCACAGGGAAACCCCGTCCGTCATAACTAAGAAATTCAAAACGAACTGTGCAAATAAACTTTTTTGACTGTTTCTCATCTAATCTTTCAGGAATAGATTCATTCCAATAACAACTCCATATCCAATCATAAGGGGGGAAATCAGCTTTTTTTACAGGGAAAGGAATGTTGGTAGTGTTTGGTGCAATTTCATTGAGACAGTCCTGATAACACTCTCTAAGCAAGCAACAGGCATTTATCAATGAATTCTCTTTCTGGGAATCCACAATAAAAACGATAGTAGCTCCTCGCTTTGCCAATATCCTCAAGACATCAATCTTTTTGTAGCCATCTCTAGTAAAGCTGGCTTCTGCGAGATAACGTGATGGATGAAGAAATTTTAAGCGATAGTTAAACGGAAAATCTTCACTCGTGCCAAAGCAAAAATCATGTTTCCCCGCACGTAGGGGGAATTCTACTTCCGGGCAAATAATGAATTCAAAGCCTTCCGCATTAGGAGGAAAACTATCTGGATTATCCGGCAATGCATCATATGATTGACAAAGCATCCTAGTCATTTATTACCAAGTCCATTAATATGATTTCTGATTTGCTCTATTTCCTTATCCGAGACATCTGCTGATTCTATCCGCACGGCACGTTCAATACCAAATTTTACCATCCATTTACGAACCGCAGTCTCACTAATTCCGTAAACTTTCCCGATAGTTATATTGCTGTAATTCTGGACAAGATAAGATAATGCTTCTGTAGTCGGTTTCAACACTGATTCCACTTCCGGTAATTCATAGTTTAACTCAGTTAGGCTCTTTATGTACTCAAACGCCCTCCGGTCGGCATCGCCACGAGCGTCCTCCAGCATTTTTTCGTAAACTCTTATCATTTCCGCCGATTCCCAACCCATCATCCGCATTGCGTCTCTCGCTGAAATATCTTTTGTTGCCAGCAATGACATGAAAGTTGTTCTAAAGGAGTGAAAACTGTATAATGCTGTATCTCGTCTGCGATGTGTACCCTTTGGTAAATAAACTTTTTCCTTGCCTATAGCTTCAATGAAAATCTCCTGTGACTTTCTGTTTATCCAGTCTCCTGTAAGATAGTAGTTAGCTATTATCGGAATAACGTATTCGCTCTCATTTTTTTTACATCTCCTGCATAACATCTCGTCAAGCACTTTGGATACCGGTATTCTTGCGGTATTCCCTGACTTTTTAGTTTTCTCTGGAACGATTTCGATGAACCCTTTATTTATAGTTTCCCATTTGAGTAGTGCCGCATCCTTTAATCGCATTCCAGTCTGAGAACCGATTATGAACAAATCAAGAAAATCCTGCCCCACCTTGGCAGCACAAGCTAAAACTTTCTTCATCACATCCGGCTCTAGCGGTTTATGGCTTGCTTCCTCCAAGCGGATAATTCTTTTACGTTTAACAATGCGATGATGAAACGGGTTTCGAGTCGGAAGCCCTTGGAAAGCGTCAACTGTGTCAAACAGTCCGGATAAGAATTGAACGTGGTCATTAAACGTTCTGGGAGTCATATGGCTGTCCCATAGATGCCTAGCATACTTCTGTGATACTGATTGATTAACTTCATCCATGCAGTGCATTTCATTCGCTTTGCACCATGAAACAAACATGTTGTAAACAGAAGGATAGCGAAGCTGTGAAGTTTTCGCCAAATCTTTTAAATCTGGTTTATTTTCTTCAAATATCTTGAATCCATCCTCCAGAGATAATCTTTCAACTGTTTTTCCTGTTAAGGATTTAATCATTCTTTGGAATAAGGCAGGAGCAGATTCTTGGGAATGGCTGGCTAATTCTGTAGCATTCTCTACTTTCATATAGCGTTGGAGGAACTCAGTAGCAACAGCTTCATCAGCAGTTTTAGTACTAATCCATTCGTCTTTACCGCCAATCTGCCTACGAAAGTAGAAAAGTCCTTTTTTGCCTCTACTAGTGAGTTTCGGAAGTACAATTTTTCGCTTCGCCATTTTCATCTCCCTTGTGTATCGGTAATAACCACGATGCAACCAGTTGTAATAGTGATACCATTTTTTACCTGATTTACAACCCCAATCAGTAGCAAAATCAGGAAAAATTCATTAAAAAGATGATTTTAGGCTTTATACGGATTCTTGCAAGTCGTTCATTTTGAAGGGGATAAAAGTGGTGCGCCCAGGAGGACTCGAACCTCCGACCCAATGATTAAGAGTCATTTGATTTTGACCATATTTTAAAAAATAAAGAGCTAATAGTTTGCTTATGTACTGTTTACATGCTATTTTATTGCCATTAATAGACAGATGTGTAATACTGGACAGGAGATTATAAAAATGGCAAGAAAGAAAACTGATAACGGCAAAGAAAAAAGACGCGGCAAAGGCAGTGGCACTGTATTCAAACGCCCCAATGGTAACTACTGTGTACAATACACGGCAATCAACGGCAAGAAAAAAACTCAGGTTTTGACCATCGCAGACCCGGAGACCCAGAAACTCGTACCTATCAGGAATCGGGCAATAGCAGAAGTAGCGGCTAAAGAAGTTATCGCGGAGTACCAGAAAATCAGGCATGCTGATACATGCGAAAAACACTTGGCTCAGGTTAATGAATACCGCAAAGTAACCAGTCATGTTAACATCACACTCTCGCAAGCTTGGGGAAAATATGAAAACTCCACTACTCGCCCATCAAGTGGATTGAGCACATTGCATTCATATAAGGTAATAATGGATCGGTTCTTATTATGGGTTAAGAAAAACTACCCGAGCATATCGAATATATCAAAAATCGACGATAAAATAGCTGATGAATACATGACCGAGCTAATCAATGCCGGGATTTCTGAACGAACTTATAACGCCTATCTGCAAGCTCTCAGGTTAATCTTTAGAATCTTACTTGGATCTGTAAATGCGTCAAAAAATCCTTTTTTGCACATGACAAAGCAGAAGGAAGACCAGCAAACACGGAAAGATTTTACACAGAAGCAAGTCAATGATATTTTCACGGTGCTTAGAGATGACAATCCTTACTCAATGCTTCACAAGCGGGAAATGCGGGTTATGATAAACTTGTGTTGCTGGACCGGATGCCGTGGACAAGATGCCTGCCTAATGCAATGGGATTCAGTGAGTCTTGATAATAATACAATTTCCTACAGACCGGAAAAAACTAAACGGCGTAAATCCAGTGTTGAAATTACAATTCCGTTGCATCCGCAATTAAGAGCTGCCTTGGAAGAGGCCAAGACATGGCGTGTAGATGAAAAAGACTCAGATTTCATACTGCCGAATATTGCTGAACGGTACAAAAATAATCATAGCGGGATTTCTAAGGATATATCAAAGTTGCTGACTCATGTAGGCATTGCAACCACAATTGATGCAGATAAAGAAACTCGACGGAAGTTGCACAAGGTAATGGACGGTGACGGCAATCAGCAACTCGTTAAAACACGTGTATGTCAATACTCCATGCACTCGTTTCGCCACACCTTTGTTTCATTCTGTGCTAACGCTGGAGTTCCTCTTGCTATAGTTCAGAGCATTGTCGGTCACGGCAGCCCAGCTATGACCAGGCATTATACCCATATTTCGCAAGAAGCCGCGCAGAAGGCGATAAACGCACTGCCCATGCTCGGCATAGCGTCCACACGAACCACAGATATCATTGACGTTGATGTAATTCAGACAGACAATATTCTTGAGCCAGAAAGAGCAGAATTAATGAATTTAATTTCTTCTGCTAATATATCTACCGTCAGGAAATTATTAAAAACATTCAAGACAAAATAATCAGATTTTATGTTTTGGGAAGACACTGCTTTTGCATAACTGGAAAGCCATCAGGGAAAACAAATAATTTTCGGTTTTCAAACAACTCACGCAGTTTTCTGCGTCATGGATTTGCCGGAACCTTACGTTTTATCTGACTAACCGGCATTTATGTTTTGAAATCCCATGCAAAATGAGACTCTCAACGAACAATGCCCATCAGCAGATAAAATACGCCGTTTCACGCTCTCAACCCTACTGGATTGAAAGCCTTTAAAATCATGTTTTAAGCACAAAACATACCCGATATACCCGCCTTTAAATCGAAGCAAAACGACTTCGATATGATTCAATGACTATTGCCATTCCAGATAAGAACCCTGCTTAATTTTACTTCAGAAGAGTGCAAAATGCACCTTCTGGAGTTTTTAACTTTATTCTGGTGGCTTCCGTACAATTAATCAGTTTCATCTTCCTGGCAATTTAGTGCTTCCGCTAATTCTTCCTCGCTCTGTTGGACAGCTCTATTCCACCATTTAATTCCTTCAACTTCATTCTGGGCGACACCTATACCGTGAAAATAACACGCGCCAAGATTTCGCATCGCACCATCATTCCCCTGTTCAGCAGATTCGCGATACCACCTAACTGCTTCAGCGTTATATACTAGACCAAGCCGGTATTGCGCCCCGTAATGTCCCCGTTCTGCTGATTTTCGATACCACTTTATCGCCGTGTCGATATTCCTGGTAACACCATTACCATGTTCATAACACAAACCCAATGCCCACTGAGCATATTCCTCGCCTTGAGCTGCGGCCTTACGATACCAGCTTATTGCTTCGGTTATATCTGGAGCAACGCCTGTACCGTATTCACAGCATAACCCAAGTCGGTGTTGAGCCGCAGCGAACCCTTGTTCGGCAGCTTTACGATACCATTTAACGGCATTAACCATATTCCTGGGAACTCCGATGCCTTCCTCATAGTAACATCCAAGATTATACTGAGCTTCCGCATCTCCTCTTTCCGCCGCTTTACGGCAAGATTTTGCATTGTCTTTGTCTGTCATTTCAATTTCTCCTGAAAAGTTGATAGGTTTTAAATTATCTCAAAATGGTTTATTTGTAATCCTGTGCTGACTCCACCATTATTTCCCGTCATTCATCAACTAGTATTTTCTGACATGGCATCACTCATTTCATTGTTTCACTACGTTTTGCTCGCTGCAACCTATAATTGGTCAGGATGCCGCACTCGCGTCTGGCTCTGGCCCAACTGCCATCAGCCCAGTTTCTTCATCGCTACCGCCTGCAAATACATAAAATTTGCCCGCATAAATAATTACATCTATTTCTCTTGCTTCAAGTTTTATAAGATTCATCTATGTTCCGCTTTCGGATAATGTTTTGCGGTAATGGTACTCCATAAATTCATGCCTGCTCAGTTTCATCATAACCAGACTCCAGCTTTCATCATCAAATTGCTGGACATTCTCACGAAACTCGTACTCGGCAAAACCTGACTTCCTGAAACAGTCCATTGCCTGTTGATTGCAATCAAACACTCCGAGTTTGACTTCCGTCAAACCCAGAGTATTGAAGGTGTAATGCAACGCTTCGGCAACCATAGCAGTTCCCATGCCTTTGCCGCGATCTTCATCCTGGCCTATAAGCACACGCCCCAGTCTGGCAATTCCATTTCCATAATCAATGCTCATCAACTCAATATGCCCGACCGCTGTTATGTCGTCCTGACGGCAGGCGGTGAACATGCAGTGCGCAGGTCTGTCGCCGCCTCTGGTCCGTTCAATGCTCTTCAGCAACTGGGCTCTGTCCAGCGGATACTGGTATTGCTGCCGGGCCCATTGCGCCATAACCCGCGCATCATGAATCCAGTTGATAAGCCGGGCAATATCCGTCTCTTCAAATTTTCGCAGCTTAATCATGAACTATCACTTCTATTCCACTATTTTTCTCAATACCAGTTTATTGCATCTAGTCAATACCAGTGTATTTTTGTCCTCGATCAGCCACTCGAAATCTTCGCCTTTTTCCATCTTTATCGCTTCCGCAATCGCGGTCGGCATGACTACTTTGAAAGCCCGGTTGGTCGGCCTCTGGCCTTTCTGCACTTTCACACGATATCCCATTTGTTACCTCTGATATGATCATTTACTTTTCATTATAAACTAAAAATTTATAGGCCTCAATCGGCAATATTTTGCTCTGAAAGCGTTGCGGACAAGGCTGATGGTATAATTTCATACACTCAGCTATACTACGCAGCGGCTTGAATGAACCGTCCGGCTGTAAGCGCAGTTCATCGGCCATAGAAAGCAAGATGGAATTATTCTTGGCAAAGAACTGCTGTATTTCCGGGGGTATGTTTTTTACTGTCGGCACCAAAAGGATGAACGGCTTCTGTTGCGAAAGATAAAGCGAACTTATGGTGTCGGTTAGAGTTGATGTCTTATAGGTTAAATAAACCTCTGTGCCGGAATAATCGCCGAGATGCCAGACATTGGCGTGTTCTTTCCGGCGATCTGCTGAATAATTGATCCTCAGTGATACGCAAAGCGCCTGATGCAAGACTTCCCGGCGCAGCGAGTAGATCAGGATGTCCCTGAACTTGAGATGGACAGGCTCAGCCTGGTTCTGCGGGCACACTGCCTTGATGTCGGATGGGGAATTCTCGATGACCTGACGCGGGTAGCCTTGTTCACATGGTGCAATGCAATTCAGCAGCTTGGCACGACGGCCCTCAACTCTCAGGTAATGTGTGTAGAAAGTGTTAAAACGTTGCCAGCTTGCCAAGTTGCAT
>CAIPAT010000109.1 GCA_903863035.1 uncultured Lentisphaeria bacterium | reverse complement strand
CAAAGGAGAAAATCCTTTCAACTGGATTCAGATATACCCATTCAAGGCACCTTGCCTGCAAAGCGTATGGAAAGATGACCATGCCGGCTTGACCGAGACCTCGCTGATGATGGCGTTTTGTCCGGAAGGCGTGGATATGACTAAAGAACGGAAACAATGGTATGCAAAAGCGGCGGACGACGCTAATATTGAATACGGCATGAGAATCAAGGCGGATATCATGCACGAACTGCGCAAAGCACTGGACAGCAAAGACAATATTTATACAGAGGATTTACAATCATGATGGTTGTGTCTTGCTTGTCTACCAGAAACGATAATCCATATCAAAACATGATTTGGAGTTATCGAAAATGTAAAGAATATGCGTTTTGAAGCGGATTACACTCCATAAAGGATTGGAAAATGAAACATATTGACGAACCGTCACAACCTGTTCAGTCAGACTGGAAATTTATTGGGGAACTCCGGTTACCTGAATATAGAGTTGCTTACTGGAAAAGAACAACTCCCCAAGCCTGCGAAGCAGACATATCAGAAGGAATCCGCGTGTGCTCTGAATTCCCTGATCCCTCGGGCGATCTGGATACTGCTTATGAAGATATGGAACATTTTTTTGACGAATGCGGAATCGTACAAGATGGCGATTATAGAATAATTACCTCATACGGAGACGCTGGTGAAAATGATTCGTTTCAAATCCATGTTGAACTGGATTTGTGTAGAATTATTGCAAAAAACACTGAGGGTATCCGGCGAGGAATTTTTTATTTGGAAGATCTGTTACTCGGTGCTGATGGTCCGTTTCTTAAAATTGGCGAGATTCATCGGGTGGCATGGATCAAAAATCGGATTTCCCGCTGTTTTTTCGGACCGATAAAACGTCCGCCTTTAAACCGCGATGAACTCCTGGACGATATTGATTACTATCCTGATGAATATTTGAACCGGCTGGCGCATGAAGGCGTTAACGGTCTATGGTTGACCATTAAATTCAGCGATTTATGTAAAACATCCATAACTCCTGAATATGGCAAAGATGCTAAGAAGCGACTGCACAAACTTCGGCAGACAGTGGCTAAATGCTTGCGTTACGGCATAAAAACATGGGTGTTCTGCATTGAACCGGCCGGGTTGTTACCTGACGATCCATTATTGAAGCAATATCCTGAATTGCAGGGCCCGTGGGCTTGTGGCGGGGATCGGTATTGTTTCTGCCCCAGTTCGGAACTGGCACAGCAATATTTATATGAATCAACAAATTGGCTGTTCAGCCAAACCTCAGGATTGGGCGGCATCCTTAATATAAGTCATGGGGAAATGGTAACTAATTGCCTCAGCAGTCTTAGCGCAACGGACAATGGGGCAGTGGCATGCCCCCGTTGTGGCTCGATACCGCACTGGGAAATATTGCACCGCAGTTTAACTGCGATGGAAAAGGGGATGCATGATGCGAATCCGGATGCGCAATTGATCAGTTGGTTGTATATGCCTCAACCTGGCAAGCTTGCCGATTGGGTCTTTGAGATTCCCCATCATGT
>CAIPAT010000108.1 GCA_903863035.1 uncultured Lentisphaeria bacterium | reverse complement strand
TGGATTTTTTCGTTCTGACTGATGGGCGATATGAATATCGTCCGAAGGATGAACGGGAAAATACGAACGCAAGAAACTCGCCGCGTAGCGGTTGCGATCTTTTGAATTTGGATTCGTACCCTTCGAATGCCTTCGATACCATGGTATCGGCGGTTTCTCAGAATACGAACCAATCTTCAAAATCTGCGCAATCTATACGCAATTTTTAGTTTTACATAGTACTAGGTAGACTCAGCAATAGGAAGTAACAAACACAGGTCGAATGCCGGTCAGGCGACCGGCACTCGGGGCGTCAGGCATCAGTTCACTTTTGCAATTCAAAGAAGAGTGAAGGTCCATCCGGCAGTTTTGCGGTATCTACCGAAAAGGTGATTTCACCGGCTGATGCTTTGGCGGGCTTGATCTCAAGTCTGCGATTGCCGGAAAGATCAAGCGCCCATATCTTCAATTTATCCGCATTGTCGGTTTTTACCGTAACAGTAAATTTACCGGTTTCAACCAGAGTCGGGCTGCCGCCGATGTCGCGTAAGGTCAGGCGTTCTTTTTCATCAAAACTCATTTTGTTATTCAGCGCGTCAGTAGCAAAAACCAATACCATCCGATCGCTGGTTTGCAATGACTTGTTGTCATCGACGCTAACCAGCGAGAGATTGCCTTTTACGCTCATTTCATCAATCTTTAAGTTTCCCATATCGATTTTAGCTCCGGCTTCCGCGCAAATCCCCTGCAAGTTAGGAGTAATTACTGACATGAAGTTCCTGCGGGAATCCATATAGAGTTCGCCGGTGGAATTTTCAAAAACATCATTGGCCATTCTGGTTCGATTACCGGATTTAATGAGATTGCGTTTTTTCAGTTCATCCACCACACGGTCGGCATTAAAGATCACATTGCCTTTTTCGCTGCTGACGCTGGCAAAGCCGGCAATGTCATTTTTGACTCCGGCACCGCCAATACGCGGAATTTCCAGCTCATTTTCAGCGATTACCGGACGTTTTGTTTTGTCGTCAATCGATTCAACACTGAAGCCGGACACCAGACAAAGTTTAGATTGATTTGCCGTGATTGCATCATTAAATGCTTGAGTATTGTAAATATCTTCACTGTCGGCAACGATTCTAACTTTTGCATTCGCACTCTTCACATCGCCGCGACAATACATAAAGAACGTTAAGAACTCCATTGCCCGTAAGATCGGGTCATTCATAGTCAGAAACGGATTAATCCGTTCAACCTTAACAATACTGACCGGTTGAGCGAAATTAGTTAATACATCAACATCCTGAAATGCGCCGTAAGCGCCGTTTACGAAGGCCTGTTCATAGCGATAACGATTCCAGAAGGTATTGGCATATTCGGTTATAGCAAAAGGTTTTTGCGCCAGCTTGCCGCCAATGGCCCAGCGAAAAACTCCGCCGCAAGCTGCAATTGAACTGTCTTGAGAAATGGTTGAGCCTGACTGCATATAATTGCTCGGGTGAGCATGATAGGTATTCATGGTAACAGCATCAAGCGCATTGCGCACCGCCGAATAGTGATAATTTTTGCCCATGTTGTAACCGCTTACCGGACCTTTGTAACCCAAACCGCGCAACTCGTTGCGATACCAGTTAACAGTGTTAATTTCAGTTTCCTTGACAAAACGGCCGACATCGGCGCCTTTGGCGCTTTTGCTTTGGAAATCAGCCTTGACAAACGCCGGAATCTTGCTGAAATCTGTAACATCCGGCGCATCTTTACCCCACGCGGCTTTTAGTTTATCAATCGAGCCATAACGTTTACTTAAGAACTCACGCCATGACGGCAACGCAAGCGTACCGTCAAAGTCATAGATAAAAGCAAATTCCTGTTCATTAAACCCGACAATAAGCGCTAAAACAGGATCATCAACTAACCGGGTTTTGGTATATGGATTTACTCTCGTTAAAATTTTCTTCACCCCGTCGCTCCAGTTCTTTTTGACGGACGGATCAAAGTGGATTCTATATTTGAAGTCACTTTTGCCGGAAACTTTGGTATCCCATGGACTTAAAGTGGTATATCCGGTCCAGCTGGACATCGCGTCCCAGTTCAGATAGATCCCGTTTTCTTTCAGGCAGTAGACAAAATAATCAAACGTGTCTAACGCTTCAGGATTAAAGTCACAATCCCCTTTGCCGCCGCGCATTAAAATGGTGTCAATGAAATGTGTCCGAGTCATATTATAGCCATTATTCTTCAGTTCTTTAACATATTCGGCAATGGTTTCATGACTGGTAAATTGCGCAGGCGCAACACCGCCGCGGCCCCAGAATGAATCAGTGCCTTCACAACTGGAAAGGAAGCGCACCGGGGTTGCCGGTTTTTTTTCAAAGGCCAGTTGTCCATTCCGGTTTACAATGACTCTTCCTTGATATCCGGCTTTACTGCCTGGCAGAAATTTTGACCGGTCCAGCGCTGAATTTTCAACGATGTTAGGTTTCCCGGCACGATTAACCGGCTTCCAGACCGCATCGGCTTTGGTGGTGAATTTTTCGGTTGAGGGGAATTTGTATTCCGTATCGGACAAGGTGGCAGCGGCAACAATCCAAATAGGAGTTGGATTGGCGGAGATTAATTCAATTTTCTTAATTTCACCGATGTCAGAGTTTAAAGCGAAACGTGAAACATACATGCCGACTCTGCCGCCGCTGGTGGTAGTCCAGGCCGCACCGACAAAACCGTTGGAGATATTTTTAGGCGACCACCAGTCGGCAACATCTCTGGCTGATTTCACTTCAATAACCTGTGTTTTATCATTGCTTCCAGTAACCTTGATTGAACCGGCAGTGTGGTTGCCGGCACCCCAGCACAGGGTATGAAGCAGATACAGATATTTTGCTTTAGCTTTTTTGTCGGAGATGTCAAAAGAGACTTTATCAACTCCAGCCGGGAATTTACCTGAATTAAAGGTGATGATGGATTTATTGTTGTTTTGAGCAGGGTCAAGCGGCATGAATGGTACATTTGCATACATTGGAGCTTTAAAATCAAACTTCTTAGCGTCATTATCCTGCCCTTGGTCGGACCAGCCGCCTTTACCATCACCTTCGACGTCATCAGCTAAGCCCATATTGGCGGCCTTGGAAAAATCAAGAAAAGTATCTGTTATTTCCACTTTCAAATTGCGGAAAAATAACTTGCCAAAAGAGTCTTGAAAACCGATATTAAGCATTGCACGAGTCAAATTCTGATTCGTGAAAACATAAAACTTAACATCCTCCCAATCGAAAGTGCCGGTTTTCACATTAGCTTGCAGCCAATTGTTTTGATTTTTGCCATAAGTAATGGCAAGCATAAATTTGCCGCCATTCCACATTTCCTTAGCAGGAGCGACATTTTCACCTTTGATCTGTGCTGACAATTTTAAACGGCGGCCGGCAGTTAAATCGGCCGGCAGAGTTTTACTTAATCCCGCAGGCCCGTTAGCTTTGGGCCGTTCAGTCAGACTGATTTCCAGCGCTTTGTCTACGATTTTAGTGTCTGCCACATAGGTGTTCCAATTTTTCAGACTGTCGTTTGAACCAAAGGAGTCCTCGAAAATAACTTGCCCCATGGTCATGCTTGAAAACAGGCTCGTAATTACCAGAACAGCCCAACGTTTGGAGAAGCGGTTAATCACCATTAATTCAATCTCTTTTATTAAAGGATTATTTTTGTATCTAGAAATTTATGCTCTTTTAATCCCTAATGCAAGCTGTTTTTTGAATTAATCACGGGCAGTAATCTAAAGATTAGTTGAAAAATGATGCGGACGGAGTAAAATCATTATTTCAATCTTTTAGATGACAAACTAACGGAAACAAATTTGGAAGCGGCAGAAAAACTGACATTGGAACAACGGTCGAGGGCGAAAAGCGACGCGATAAAATCCGCTTGTTTCGGATCATTGTCTTCAGTGATGATTCAGGACAGCGCAATCATCATCCTGTTCGCCACCATCCTCGGGGCCGGAGACATGCTGTCCATGATCACCACCTCGACTCAGGGAATAGCCAGTTGCCTGCTGCTCATTCCGGCGGCGTTCCTCTCCGGAAAACTTGGCTACAAAAAGACCATCATGCAGTTTACCGCAATCGGCGCGGTCATGATCATGCTGCTGGCCGCGTCCCCCTGGTTCGCAGGATATGCCAAACCGGTGCTGCTGCTTTCGATTATCATGTTTTCAGTATGCATGACAGTATATGCTGCGGCATGGTTCCCGCTGCTGGACGGTTTTCTCGTAAAGTCGGATCGCAGCGATTTCTTCGGCGTAATGCGGTTCAGCTGGCAGACATTCGCGGTAATATTCTGTTTCATCTGCGGTCTGCTCCTCGGGAAAAAACCGGAAATATGGATGCTCCAGGTCATTATCGCTATTTCAGCACTGGGACTGCTGGGCAGAATGTATTATATCGGCAAAATCCCGGACGGACATCAGGAGAAAGAAAGCATCTCGTTCACTGATGGCATTTCCGAAGCAATCGCCAACAAATCACTGGCCGGGTTCTCGGTATACATCTGCTGCCTCTATCTGGCAGCTTATTCCACACCGCCGCTCACATTCATCTATATCAAAAAATATCTGCTGGTCGCCGACAACATCATCATCATCATTTCCTCGCTGGCGCTGGTCGGTACCCTGCTTGGCTTCCTTACTGCCGGCAAAATCATTGACAAAATCGGCATCAAACGCATGCTGCTGTTTATTCATTTTTTCTTCGCACTGGTCAACCTGACGCTGTTCTTCATCGGAACTTACTCGATCTTCAACTTAATTCTGATCACTATCCTGCTGGCGACCTATGGTTTTGCGGCAGCCTGCTCTTCCATCGCGATCTCGACGGAAATGATGGAACTGGCTTCGCCGAATAACAAAGCCATGTCGATGGCTTTTTGCGGCAGCTGCTTCGCCGCCGGCACCGGCGGCTCGCGACTGATGGCATCGCTGATTCTCGGTTCCGGCATGCTGGCCCCGCAATGGTTCATCGGCACGATGAAAATATCTCACTATCAGACACTCTTTCTGATTTACGGCTGCGCCATCCTGTTTGTCTGCCTGCTGCTGGTGCTGGTACCCGCAATATTTCCCAAGGGCAATTACCGGTATATGCCTGGTTAATTCTAAGAGGCTGGAATAATTTTAAATTATGGTAAATTGGGCGGAAGACTTATAAACCGCAGTTGAACAGGCTTGTAACTTGCCTTCCGGTGACATATAATATTGAAACAGCGAAACGGTGATGGCAAATGGTTGCAGGAATCGAAGACTATTATAGTATTCTGGGCGTTGAGCGCACCAGCAATTTCCAGGAATTAAAAAAGGCTTACTACAAGAAAGCCAAGGAATGCCATCCCGACCGCTTCAACAACTCGCAGCAGAAAACTGAAGAATTCAAAATCCTGGTTTCGGCTTTCGACGTCCTCTCGGACCCCGCCAAGCGCCGCCGCTACGACCTGCGTTTTTTTAATGAAGAAGCCGCCGCCGGAAGCGGAATTCCGCAGGAAGCATCCATCATGGACGCGGTCGCCGACGACATCCTGGAAGAACTTATTGTCGGCAACATCTGTCCGGAAAAAACCAGTCTGGCAACCCTGTTGACTGATCTTGCCAAAACAGAAGTTTTCATGACCTTCCGCGAAGGCAAAAATCTGTTTCACGAAAAGCGCATCCGCGCCGCCAGGCCGTTTCTGATAAATGCGGTTTCACTGTCGCCGCACAATATTATTTACCGGATATATCTGGCGCGCTGCCTGGCAGTGCTTCACGAATACAGCGCCGCCAAATTCCATTACCGCGCCGCTCTGGAGATCGGCAGCCGGCGTACCCCGGTCCAGCACCTGTTCAGGATCAGGAATGAACTGGAAATGGTTAAAAAAAACCACCGCCCGTTCTGGTCCGCCTTCATAGGTCTGTTCTCGCCGCCTGAAGGTTCTTTTATCACCAACGCCGACGAAGAGCTTATCGAGCAGACCAATAAGATGCTGACCAAACTGGCATCGCAGAGGAATATCGACGACAATAACAAAAAACTGCTGAAATGATTTATACTCTTCGAGGCGTTCGATACCCCGCTATCGAAGGCCTCTCAGAATACGAACCAATTCTCAAAATCTTCGCAATCTATGCTAAATTATCAGCCGTGCAGAGTATAATATCTCGCATTCACATCCCCGCATTTTTATGAATTTTCAATAAAGGTATTGACTTTTTCGGAAACTGATGTTATACTTTACTACAACAAGACATTAAAGAAGGCAAATGCTTGATGAATACAAATCTGATAAATCAATTGCCAAAAGCACTGCGAGTAAAAGAAGAGCTGAATAAGGAGATTTTGTCCGGTAAATTCGGAACTCCAGGCGATTCTTTCATATCCGTGCGTGCCATTGCCGATACCCGCGGGGTGTCTTTGAAGACCGCCCAGCGAATAATGATGCTACTTAAAGAAGACGGTGTTGTTATACTTAAAGGCAACAAACATATACTAACCGACACCTCGCTATTCGCTTTTCAGCAATCGAACATAAAAGATAATCTCATCGGCTTAGTGGTAACCAATCTGGAAAATCCGTTTTTCGCTATTTTAGCCAAAGAAGTGGAACTGGCTGCCGGCAGGGCGGGATTTAAGCTGATGATGGCAAGCAGCAATTATGATTTCCAACGCGAGAAGGAAATCATTGGAATGTTCCAGAATGCCGGAGTTGCCGGCATAATTATCTGCCCGGTGCAGGATGACCAGTCTGCCCAGTATTATGCCTCGCTGCACACACCATATATTCTGGCTGGACGCCGTCCCGAGGGTTCGGACGCAGACGCGGTGCTGGTGCATAACTTTAATGCCGGAAGAATGGTTGCAAATCATTTTATCAGCAACCATTACCGCAACTTCGGTTATTTCGGACTGAACCAGTTTCACCCCAATCCAAGATTTAGCGGATATATTACCGGATTGGAAGAATTCGGATACAGCATTAAGCCGGAAAATATCATCAAAGCCGATCCGAAGAATTTCGATGATTCGACCCCGGCGTTGAAAATGATGTTGACAACGGCGGCAAAACCTGTTGCAATATTTTGTTTTCATGATTTGCTGGCAGCAAAACTGGTCAGGGTCTGCCGTGAATTGAAACTGAAGATTCCGGACGATGTAGGCATTTGCGGGTTCGACAATCTACCGGTTGCCTCGGCGATAATGCCTTCGCTTACGACTGTGGCTTATCCGATTTCAGATATGGCCCAAATCGCGGTTGAACGCCTTAAACGCAAAATCAGCAACGAAGACAACAGCAAGCAGTTCTCGTGTTTTCTCGAACCTAATCTGGTGATCAGGGAAAGCACTGAGGATATTGAGGCAAAGAAGCACCCTGAATTCGCAACACATGATTATGCATATCAATTAGTTTAAGTAAAAGGATTGAAGAATGGCTATAACACAAACAGCGGTAAGTTACTACGGTCTGAATTATGTGGAACATGCCGAGACTGATTTCAAGGAAATGCTGTCGCATGGATGTACCACGGTAATCCTGGCGGTGACGGAATTCGATTTTGACTTCTGGCGTCCGAATATTCCGAAAATTGTGGATAAGGCGCATGAATTAGGGCTTCGAGTATTATTAGACCCGTGGGGTATCGGAAAATACTTCGGCGGGGAGCAGGTTAGTTTGTTCCTCCAGAATAATACCGAAAATCGGCAGGTGTCGGCTTTGACCGGAGAAAAGCTGGTAAATGCGTGCTTCAATACAAATTCATTCAGAGATTATTTTCAGCGCTTTTGTCTGACTCTGGCCCAGGAAACTAATGCTGACGGCTTCTTCTGGGACGAGCCGCACTATGCGCTGCCTAAATCTTATGCTTCAATTACCGGCGGATGCGCGGACGACTGGTCATGCCGCTGTCCGGTATGTATGAAAAAATTTCAGGAATACTACGGTTATGAAATGCCGAAGATAATGTCTGACGATGTAAAACAATTCCGCTGGCGCGAGGCCATGGTTATTCTGGAAACTACTTCCAGAAAGCTGAAAGAGTTAAAACCGGAACTTGAAATCACCTGCTGTGTTCATGCTACTTTGAACAGCTATTATGTTACAGAGCATCGCGGCTACGACAATTGGGATATGGTCGGGGCATGTCCGTATTTTGACGTGTTTTCAACGACCATCATCGCATGGGAACTGCCCGAAGCATTTTTTGAACATATCACCAGGCGTACTGTTGAAATTGCCCGGAAATATGGGAAAAAATCGGAACGCTGGCTTATGGGTTATTATAAACAACCCAAAGATTTTGCCCAAATTGATCGTATTGCAGATTTATATGAAAGCCTGGGCGTGGACAGGATTGCCGCCTGGACATATCGTGGCGGTTACGGCACCGTACTGGCTGCTCCTGACGCTTTGAAATTATGGGACTGCATCGGCGAAAATTATAAACGGCTTTTGAAGAAAAAACATAAAACCGCAAAATAAAGCTAAGTTAAAGATTATGAAAAATATTTTCAAATGTGCTTTTATATTTATGCTGGTTGCGGTATTGGAACCATCTATGCTTTATGCCGTTGAAAATAATGTTGTTAAACCAGCGCAGGACGTTATCGACGGATTTCAAGGGTTTCTTTGGAAAGAAGGCGACAAGAGTTTGCCTTATCGCCTGTACATTCCGGCAAAATTAGAGCCGGGCCGCAAGTATCCGATGATTGTTTATCTGCATGGCGCCGGTAGCATTGGCAATGATAATAAGAAACAACTCACGCTGGCTAAAAGTTTCACCACAACGGATATTCAGCAGAAAAATCCATGTTTTGTGCTGGCACCACAGTGTCCTGAAGGGAACAGATGGATACCGTATAAAGATCCGGCAGGTGTCTCATACGAACCCGGTAAATATGCCATGCCGAAAGAACCGGCATCTTCAATGGGAATGGCAATGAAAATTGTTGAGAACACCATAAAAGACTATCCCGTTGATAGTAAACGGGTATATGTTACCGGGCCTTCTCTGGGCGGCTATGCAACCTGGGAAATTATCAGCCGTATGCCAGACACTTTTGCAGCTGCTGTACCAGTTTGCGGTGGTGGTGATGTTGCGCAGGCTGGCAAAATTGCCGCTATTCCTATATGGGCTTTTCATGGTACTATTGACCCGACGGTGAAGGTCGAACAGACTCGCGTCATGATTGAAGCCGTAAAAAAATGCGGTGGCAATCCGCAATTCACCGAATATCCTGAAGTCAAGCACAACGCATGGGATTTTGCTTTCAAGGATAAAGAGATGTTCAAATGGATGTTCAGTCAGGTTAAAAAATAATTTATTAATGGAGGTTGCTTATGTTGAATGATTTCGGATATGTAGAGAAAGCATTTGCAAATATTAATCGCGTTAAAGATGAACAAGCTGGCAATATCAATGCCGCAGCAAAACTGATGGCGGATGCCATTGCAGCGGATAAACTGATCAGCGTTTACGGTGGTGGCGGTCACACCACGTTGGTGATGGGGGAAATGTTTTTCCGCGCCGGCGGTTTCAGCAACATCAATCCGATTATGGAAACCGGGCTGTCGGTATTCAATCAGGCGCTGAAATATCTTGAACTGGAACGTTGCGTCAACTACGGACGCTCCATCATGAAATATTACGATTTGCAGAAAGATGACCTGCTGATTATTTTCCATAATATCGGTATTAACGCGGCGACCATCGATGCCGCGCTGGAAGCTAAAGAACGCGGAGTCAAAATTATCGCAGTTTCCAGCTCTTACTGGCAGAACGAGATGCCGCCGGATCATTTCATCCGGCATCCATCCAGAAAGAATCTGTTTGATATTGCTGATGTCTGCATCGATGATTACAATCCGGTAGGCGACGCGATCGTGAATGTTCCCGGATTTGCGACTCCGATCGCGCCGGTGTCCAATTTGGTGGACTTTGCCATTGCGCATCTGCTGGAAATAGAAACCGTCCGGCTGTGTGTGGAGCGCGGAATTACGCCTCCGGTATGGAACAGCGCCAATGCTCCTGGCGGAGACCAGAAAAATGCCGTTTATTTGAAAAAATATAAACCGCTGATAAAGAGTCTTTAAAGGAATGAAAACCATGTTACCAATTATCACTCCATCCGACGCGGCATGCCGCAAGACAGACGATAGTGCGTTTGTTGTAGATTTCTATTGGCGAAGCAGTCCGGTACTGGAGCGTATTTTGACCGGAATCAAAGAAAATTCCTGTGGTCTTTTAAGATCGTTGCGTTTTACTTGGAGCCGGCCGAAGAGTGCAGCTACGACTGAAGCTGTCTTTGTCGGACATACGCTGGCGGCAATGCTTGATGCGGCTCATCAATTGGCCGGTTCGCCTTTTTCCACATTGCATATTGAAAAAGTCGCAGGAAAGAACGATTTATTTGCACTGATAGATTTTGCCAATGGGGTGGTCGCGGAACTGGAACTGAATGAATGTCTGCCGTTGACCATGCCGGATATCTGTTTCATCAAAGCCAATTTCACAAACGGCCATATCACTAATCAGCCGCTGGTCGGACACTTCAATGAAGAGGGTGCGATTCTAGCGACCGATGATTCCTTACAGACGATGCTCTGTGAAACCGGTGATTTTGAACCTGCCAACGGCATGATTGAACAGATGCAGCAGCGTTTCCGGTTTCTGGCCGGACAGGGTGATGCCGCGCCCGGAGATCAGGGCGCGAAAGAAATAATCAGCTTGATAGACAATGCAATTGCAGAAAAAGGCAGATGATAAATGAATAAAAAGCTTAAAATAATGATCGCCGGTACCGCAAACCCCCATATTCCAGCTTATTTGCGCGGGGCCGGTCGTAATGTCAGCGCAATGGAAACTATTGCAATTTCAGATTTTGACGCCCTGCGGCTTGGCAATGCCAGGGAAATTCTGGCCCAGAATTCCTCCGTCAAATTCTATGCGGATTATCTGGAGATGTTTGCCGCCCATCCCGAAGCGGAGGCGGTTATGATCGGCAGTGATAATATTGAACATTTCGAGATGTTTAAGGCAGCCGTAAAACAGAAGTTACACATCTTCATGATGAAAGTGATTTCGATGAATGAAGACGAATGCCGGAAGATGGTGGAAATCGGCGAACATTACGATCGCGTGGTTCAATGCGAACTGGAATTGCATTTTAACCCGCAATTTCAGCAGGCCAGAAAGCTTGTCCAGTCCGGAACACTTGGTGAGATCAAATCAGTTTATCTGACCAATGTCTCCCAAAGCCCATGCAACTATTTTCCCAACTGGGGCGACCCTGTGCTTTCCTACGGCAGAAAAATTGCAATCCGTCCAGGAGCCGGTTATTATCGCGGTGGCGCAATCACCGACCATCCGCACCCTTATGACCTGATCCGCTGGATTTTCGGACACGAATTCCGCACGGTTTTCGCGATGTCGGCACCGAATCAAAGAGCGCATCTTGCGGTTGAAGACCATGCCGCGATTTCCGGCGAACTCGACAACGGAATCAAATATTTCATCAATCCTTCCTATACCAATCTGGAAGAAAAGGTTCCGACACGCCGTTTGTTGTGGCCGAAGTCACTGGAATGCAACTTGAAAATCACCGGCACTAAGGGCTATTTCGCCGCAGATTTTTTTGATCGTCATGTTTATATTGTCGGGAACAATTATGTTTCGCCCGACCGTTTGATTGTGGATGGTTGCCCGCGTCTGGCCAGCAATCCGGACGATAACCTGGTCGGCAGCTTTATTGCCGCGATTAACGGCCGGCGTCCCCGTCCGGAAAGTACGCTGGCAGACAGCTTTGCGGCAGTCAGGGTGATGAACGCGGCTTATGAGTCTATTTATTCAAATAAAACAATAGTTCTTTAAACCAAAAACATGGAGGTCCTGAAATGAAAAACTGCCGTGAAAAAGGGAATTTTACGCTCATCGAACTCCTCGTGGTGATCGCCATCATCGCAATTTTGGCGGCAATGCTGCTGCCTGCATTAAGCAAAGCCAGAGGAACTGCCCGCCAGGCGGCTTGTCAGAGCAATCTGAAACAATTGGGAACCGCGCTTGGCATGTATCTCAATGACAACCGCGAATGGATGCCGGCCGGGCTGACTGCGGGCGGGAATAATCAACCTGAAGTTCTGCTGATGACATATACAAACAGTCCGAACGTCACCGGAGCGCGCGGCTACTGGGGACAAGGTACTCAGCCGAAAGGCATGGTTTTTCTATGCCCCAGCGACAACATGCTGAATATTGGACCGTCCTCGATGTTCATGAGTTGGAATTATTCTTATGCGGCCAATATATTCATCAACGACTGGTCACAGCGCGGCCTGGGCGGAACACGTCCGAAAGGATCTCAATACACATCCACCTGGAAATTGTCTGAATTCAGAAAACCCGATCAGTGCGCATATTTGACCGATGCAGGTTCTAATTCCGGCGCCAATTTTGGAATAACTAAAAGTCCTTTAGTTTACGTCCTTTATGGCAGCGCCGGTCATCCATCAGCCTGGATGACTGGTTATAAAAACCATAACAATGGAGTAAACTTCCTCTATGTCAGCGGACGGGTTACTTACAGACCTGTCAAGGGCCTTTACAGTCTGCCGCTGTGTAATACAGCTGAAGGCAAAACTTT
>CAIPAT010000107.1 GCA_903863035.1 uncultured Lentisphaeria bacterium | reverse complement strand
TCTCGCAACTTTATCCTCACGCGTTAGCCAGTGGCTAGTGATTAGGCTACATACCTGAAATGGACAATTGGTATGGACGAAACATTTCATTCGTCTAGTTTAGTGATACCTTACCTGGACACACGTTCAATAAGTGTGAAACATGTTCTGCTGCAAGTTTTTACAACTGAATAACGCCTGTTGTTGACTGACTGATTGCGGATCGAAGATAGACGATCCCCGGCTGGATTCATTTTCGACATTTTCTTTACCTTTTCAAACCTGAAAAAATTGTGTGACGCGCACATCTGGTTTTTTCCGGCTGAAAGGTACTGAAGCAGAATGGCTGGAAGCCGACTGCCGGAGTTGCTTTTCTGACGCGGAAAAATCCGACGAACAAATCGTTTGATGCAAGATCTGGCTTACAGCGGCTTAATTCCGCTGATCACAGTTGCGCGACAGCCCCCGGTTCTCACGGGGTTCACTACATTCAAACTGATAATGCTTAATAATATAGGTGTAAATCACAAAAAAATCAACATTTTATACAGTGTTCCAGGCAAAAGATAATTAAGGAAATATAAAAGTATTACGTCTTGAACCTTCTAATCCGCAGATGATTTGGCAGTAATTTCCGGTACGGCATCCTGAAAAAAAAAGCGGGAAAAATTCCCGCTGCGCAAGTACTGGTGGTCGGTTTATTTTTTATCTTCAACAGCCTTGATATTAAATTTTACTGTGACCTTCTGATCTTTTTTGACATCGACAGTTTGAGCAATTCTCTGGTTATGCCAGGCTTTTGCATAATTTTTGCCGTCCTGGCCTTTTACTACGTTTGCCTGGTTGCACTCCCAGCCTTCGAACAGACCCTGATCATTCAGACTGTCAAAATTCGGATTTTGGACTTCGGCGCCGGTTACGATCAAATTGTCGTAGGCAACCCATATTGGAGTGATATCTTTAGCATCTTGCGCTTTGAACCACGGTCCCATGAAGTTCAGTGTAACTTTGCCGTCTTTTCCTGGAATAAAGCTGAATTCATAAGTGGTCCAGTCGCTGCCAACCTTGTTCCCTCCGGAAACGCATACATAACATTCTTTATTTTCTTTCATCCAGCCAGGGTTGTCAACAGATAATCCCTGTTCAGATTTTACTGCAGCCAGCGGTACTTTGTCTTCTGCGCCGTTTACATCTACCCGTACTTGTGCCTGTTGCGCCATACAGACTGCGGCGGCTGCGAACAATGCGATAGCCAATACTCTTTTCATCTTCTGCCTCCTGGGTTATGAATGGTTGATGTATAAAATTAGCAGTTTACACCCGGGTTTCAAGCTGGTGGAATTGTAAAGCTCAAAAGAGTTAAAAAACTTACGGAGTTAATTTTACTCCGTAAGTATATAACCGGCAAGCTTATTTCAGGAACAGTTCAATAACCGGAACTTCAACATGGGGTTGGACAGTAGGCAGTTCCAGCGTGAGCGCCCCTTTCGGACTTTTTGCATTAAGTGCGGCATGAATGTCGGCTTTTTCATCGCGCATTTTGATTTCGCTGGCATCATTAAGCAGTTGTGCATATTTGACTTTACCAGCCATATCCGGCAGGTGAAGCGCTTTGAACGGCCATGCGAAAATATGTACATATAAACAATTAGTTTCCGGATTATAGGTGTAACGACAGTCTTCCGGTGGAACCATACCTTTCGGCGCAATGGTACAGCCATAAATTGCCCGGCTGTGAAATTTCATCCATGCTCCGACTGATTGCAGCCTGTCCATAGCGCGGTAATCCAGAATGCCGCGGGCAGTGGGACCTACGTTTAACAGCAGATTGCCGCCTTTACAAACATGATTTATCAGCATTTCGATCAGCATTCTGCTGCTCTTCCAGGTGTTCTCGTCACGATTATATCCCCAGGAACCTGAAAAAGTCTGACAGCCTTCCCATACCAGCATACTGCCTTTTTCATCGCGCATGCCGTCAACCGGGACATATTGTTCAGGTGAAACAAAGTCTTCCGACCCTTCAAGATCAAGGCGGTTATCAATCAGGATGTTCGGCTGGAGTTTGCGGATCAGTTTAACCAGTTTTTCCGATTCCCATTCCTTATGGCCTTTGCCTTGCTTCGGATAGGAAAAATCGAACCAGATGACATCTATTTTGCCGAACTGTGTAAGCAGTTCTTCTACCTGATTACGCATATACTGATTATATTTTCTCTGATCGCGCTTTACTCCTGACTGCTTGATTGCCTCGTGATTCCATGGGTGACTCATATCCGCTTCGAATTCAGGATGATGCCAGTCAATCAGCGAATAATACAAACCGACATGCAATCCTTCACCGCGGAAGGCATCAACAATTTCCCGCAATGCGTCACGTCCGAACTTGGTATTGGTAATTTTATAATCAGTATATTTAGTATCCCACAGACAGAATCCTTCGTGATGCTTAGCCGTGATAACAAAATATTTCATGCCGGCTTCACGGGCGGCTTTTGCCCATTCTTTCGGGTTGAACATATCGGGGTTGAAATGGTCAAAATATTTCTGGTAGTCGCCATCCGTGATTTTCTCATAATGCTTTATCCATTCGTGCCGGGCGGGCAGGGCGTAAAGTCCCCAGTGAATGAACATGCCGAATCTTGCTTCCTGGAACCAGGTAACATCTCCCTTGCCATAGTTTTTCGCCATGAAGAAACCTCTGAATTTTATTTATTACTTTTTATAGACCAAAAAGTCAATATAAAATTATAATTCCAGAGATATTATTTTACAATAGACATTATGAATATCTTGTGTGTCATATAAACATTTAATGACTTTTTATGCAAATAAGAGATGTGCTATAACTTCTATCATAGATTCTTAATAGTTTATTCCCATTCGATGGTGCCGGGCGGTTTGGACGTTATGTCGTAGACCACACGGTTTACGCCGCGGACTTCATTGATGATACGGCTGGAGATTTGTTCCAGGAGCTCATAGGGCAGTTTGACCCAGTCGGCGGTCATGCCGTCAGAACTTTCCACCGCGCGAAGCGCGATTACATTGTCATAGGTTCTTTCATCGCCCATAACGCCGACGGTGCGCACCGGCAGAAATACGGCGAAAGTCTGCCATATTTTATAGTAAAGTCCGGCTTTTTTGATTTCATTGACAACGATCTCGTCGGCATTTTGCAGTATTAGCAGGGTTTCTCTGGTAACAGCGCCGAGGTGGCGGACAGCCAGGCCAGGGCCGGGAAACGGCTGCCGCATGACAACGTCTTCAGGCAAGCCAAGCTGACGTCCGACTTCGCGGACTTCATCTTTAAACAGGCGGGCCAAAGGTTCAAGCAGTTTCAGTTTCATATCTTTGGGCAGCCCGCCGACATTATGATGACTCTTGATCATAGCGGCAGGATTGCCGTCAATCGGTACGCTTTCAATCACGTCTGGGTAGGTGGTGCCTTGTGCCAGAAAAGAGGCATTTTCAATTTTTTTAGCGGCGTCATTGAAAACTTCGACGAATTCGTGTCCGATGACCTTGCGCTTGCACTCGGGATCGGCCACCCCTGCCAGTTTATCGAGGAACTGGTCGGTGGCATCAACATAGCAAAGCACCATTTTAAAGTTGTCGGCAAACAATTGCTGCACCCGGTCGGCTTCGTTTTTCCGGAGCAGGCCGTTGTTGACGAAAATACAGGTGAGCTGAGTTCCGATGGCTTTGTGGATTAGAGCCGCGGCAACAGAGGAATCAACTCCGCCGCTGAGACCGAGAATGACTTTCTGGTCGCCGACGGTCTGGCGTATTTCCTGCACAGATTGTTCAATGAATGACGCCATATTCCAAGTACCGGTGCAGCCGCAGATGTTATGGCAGAAGTTGGCAATAATCTGTTTGCCCTGCGGGGTATGGACGACTTCCGGATGAAATTGAATCCCGTATATCCTGGTTCCCTGGATATTGACCGCGCAATACTCTGTATTATTGGTAGTTGCCAGGACTTTGAATCCGGCGGCAGGTGTTTCGAGCACTTTATCGCCGTGTGACATCCAGACTTGGATTTCGCCGGAGATACCTTCAAACAGTGTACTGCTGTCAGTTATCTTCATCATGGCTTTGCCGTATTCGCGGGCATTGCCGGGAGCAACTTTTCCACCGAGAGTGTAAACCATCAATTGCAAACCGTAGCAAATGCCCAGTACTGGAATGCCGAGGTTGAATATTTCCGGGTCACATTTCGGAGAATTGGGCTGATATACGCTGGCGGGGCCGCCGCTCAGGATAATACCCGCCGGAGCTTCCTGCCTGATGGTTTCCGCCGGGACGCTGAACGGCAGGATTTTACTATATACATTACATTCACGAATACGTCGCGCAATCAGTTGACTGTATTGTGAACCGAAATCCAGTACGACGATCGTTTCTATTTTAGCTGTCATTGCCTTGTCTTTCGTTAAATTAATTTTAAAATAATGCCCTTAACAATACTCCTTTTTTAAAATATTTAAATAGAAACAACACTAAAAAACGAGCTTTTAACTATTCCAGGAGATATATTGGGAAGGCTTCGCTTGTTGGTTGAAGCTCATTATTAAAATATGGAGAGCCACTGAAATGAATGATTTATTGTATTGCTGCAAGATAAAAGACGAGTCACAGGAGCCGGATATTCTGCCGGAACTGCTTAGCGCGTATGAATATGAAATGAGTTCCTGGACCGATCGTCAGGAAAATGTTTCTTATCACATTCTCTATTTTTCTGAAAAAAGCGATGCGGAAGCGGCAATGGATTTTGTAAACAGTCTCCTTGAATCATGGCGGAAAGACTTCGACATCCGCGTAACTGCCGTCGAAGTTTTTACGATGAAAAAAGAGGATTGGGCGGAAGTCTGGAAAAAGTATTTCAATATTATTCATATTTCCGACCGTCTGGTCATCAAGCCGAGCTGGCTGGAATTAGACCCGAAACCGGAGCAGGTGATCGTTGAGATTGATCCCGGCATGAGTTTCGGCACCGGACAGCATGCTACGACTTCATTCTGCCTGAAAATGATCGACCGGCTGGCCGGAACTCCCGGGATGAAATCTTTTCTGGATGCCGGCTGCGGTTCAGGTATTCTGACCATAGCCGCCGCCAAACTTGGTTATTCCCCGCTGGTGGCTTTCGATATTGACCCGGATGCAACTAAAGTCGCAGCCGAAAATTTTGAAAAGAATAAAATAAAACCGGATGCTGTCAAATTGCTTACTATTGGCCTGGTCGAGTTCTGCGCCGGAGACGGAAGTTACGATTTTGTCGCTGCCAACATCCTCGGCAGCGTGTTGATTGCGAACCGTCAGCTGATTGCCAATCTGGTGCGCACCGGAGGTTATCTCTCACTTGCCGGTATCCTGAATGAGGAATTTGACAATCTGAAAAACGTGTTCAGTGAGATCGGGTTTACCATGGAATTACGTTTCTCCGAAAAAGAATGGACCAGCGGGCTTTTTCGTAAATCTTAGCAATATATATTTGAATTATAGAGTAACTTGCTTCAATTTATTAGTATTGAATTGCTATTTATCATAGTAGATTGATTATAACCGGAGCTGTTATGAATTTTTATTTTCTGCTGGTGCTGTTTTTATTATTAAATATACTGCCATTGCATGCGGATGATTCGGTATTGACCGATGATCACGAGAACTGGTCAACAATGATTGACGAATTACATCATTCACTGGCTGGACGCACTACACTAGACCTGGTTAAATACAGAGAAAGTATTGAAAACCGGGTTACCGCTTTTTCCCAGATATGCGAAGATACTGAAAAGCGCAACAGTGAATTAGATTTTCTGCTATGGCTGCAGCCGGACGATGCGATTCTCGGAATTTCCATTTCGGTATACAACAGGCAAATTGCCGATTTGAATAATTTTTTTGATGCAAAACTCAATAGTATTGCGTCGTCCAGGAAAAGCCTGGAATCAGAAATTAATCGTTTTAGCAAATTACGTTTAATGCTGGAGCATGTAAAATTGAAGTATTTTACTACAAACCAGTTAGCTGATAAAGAGGCGTCTCATAAAAAATTACAACAGATCATTGCAGAATTGGAGCAGATTGCCGCACTGATGGACTTAAAGCTGAAGGCTGCAGAAGAAATACAAAAAAATATTGCCGCAGTGATGGCATCCGGCAAAAAACGCAACAACGAAGTATTTGAAAAAATGCTGTTCAACCCGCAATCCGATATTGTCAATTGTTTGGCTTCGCTCAGGTTATCTTTTTATTTCTGGTTCCGGGATATTCCGAATAATATCTGGATACAGATTCCAGAGGCAAAAGAGTTCTGGCTGAAATTTACGGGGCTGGCGGTATTAGTCGGCTCCCTGTTTATGCTCCTTGGGCGTCTGCTTTACACTAAATTGCAGAAGTTCAAAATAATTTCGGAGTATAACAGTAAATTCATTGTTTTCACTCCCGGCTGGATTTGTCTTGGCGCGGCTTTGACGATGTTCGGCACTTATTTCTGGACGACTGTCATTGAATACAGCTTTTTCTGCCGGCTTGCGATGATCTTTATCAGCATTGCATTTCTGCTTTTCAACTTGCGGATCCGGCTTAAGCCGGAATTTTACAGAAATTCATTCAAGCTCTATCTGCCGCTGCTGCTGCTGTATATTTTTGGCAGCATATTATGGACGCTGGTTGTGACTTACCGTCCGTTGATTTTCATCTGGACAGTAGTGAATATTCCGGTTGCTGCCGCAACCGGCTATTACATGTTAAAATATAAATTACCGGTACTGGACCGTCTGCTGGGATTGATTACAGTTCTGCTTACGCTGGGCAGTGCAGTTCTGGCGGCTTATGGGTATGCGTTTATAGCGATAACGGCAATAATGGTCTGGTTTCTGGCGGCGGTCGGAATTCAAACTGGCATTTCGCTGACCTCTCTGGCGTCAAGGTTCAATCCGAAAACCACATCGCAAAAGATTGCGGCGTCTTTTGTGTTTATAATTTTGATTCCCATGAAATGGATTCTGATTATCGGCGGTCTGATTTACTGGACTGCAACTCAATTCAATGTTCAAAATCTGCTGGAAAAATTTCTGGAGTCAAATCTATGTCCGGGGGTTCAATTTATTCAGATCAGCATCTGGGATATCATTGGCAGTCTGGCTGCCGCACTGATACTGTTTTTTATTATTTCAACCGTAAAAAATGTTATCAGACTGTTTTACTCGGAAAATGCGGATTCCGGATTGCTGGCTTCATTCCTGACGCTGGGTACTTATCTGGTCTGGATCGGTTATACAGTTTTTGTGCTGATGCTTTTGCGTGTACCTCCAAACTCTGTTCTGGTGGTACTGGGCGGGATGAGTATGGGACTCGGTTTCGGTTTGCGTGACATCATTGAAAACTTTATCTGCGGCATAGTCCTGCTGGCCGGCAAGTCTGTCCGTCCCGGTGATACGATTGAGTTTGACGGCACCTGGGGGATCGTTCAGAAAGTCAGTATCCGTTCGACCGTGATTAAAACTTTTGACGATGCGATTATCAATCTGCCGAACTCGGTTGTGGTTTCGAAAAATTTCAGAAACTGGACATTGACCGGCAACATTATTCGCCGCGATATCAAAGTCGATGTGTTAAAAGATTCAGACATCGCGAAAGTTAAGAGTTTGTTAATGGAAATAGCGGCTAATGACAGTAATGTATTGATGCATCCTCCGCCGCGCGTGCTGTTTATGGATATGGTGGGCGGCAAATTGAATTTTTCTCTTAGACTCTGGTTCAAGGATCTGAGAAAAAATACTGATTCGGAAAGCAGAATTCGCGAAGAAATCGAGCGGCGGTTCAAGGAAAACAATGTGTTAATCGCATAGTCGCGATGGTTGTCAGTTAATAGCCGGCTGGAGTAGACCAGTCGGCTATTTCGTAAATCTTAGCAATAAATATTTGAATTATAGTACAAATAGCTTCAGTTTATTGTTGACATATTAAATGGATTATAACCGGAGATATTATGAGAGTTTTCTTTCTGCTGCTGTTGTTTTTAGTTTTCCATGCGCTGCCGCTGCATGCGAGTAATTCAGTATTGACGGACAGTCGCGAGAACTGGTCAACGATGATTGGTGAAATACATCAAGCATTGATTAATAACGCCAATGAAGATCTGGTTAAATACAGAGAGAATGCCGAAGCCAGGCTTGCTGTCTTTTCCAGAATATGCCAGGACGCGGAAAAGCGTATCAGTGAATTGAATTTTCTGCTGTGGGCCCAGCCTGATAATGCAATTCTCGGAATTTCTATTTCGGTATATAACAAGCAAATCCTTGATTTGAATGCCCTTTTTGAAGCAAGACTTTCCCGTATCAAACAAGGCAGAGATAATCTGAAATCAGAAATAGACCGTTATGACGAATTGAGTGTGGCGCTTGAACAGGCCAATCCGCAATATTTCACTGCCGAACAATTGGTGGCAAGGACAGGCACTCTGAAGAAAATGGCTCAATTTAATACAGAACTTCGTACAATCGCTCAAATGGTGGATGTCCAGGTCAAGATTGCAGAAAAGATACGTGAGAAGATTGCCGTCGTAATGGAATCCGGAAAAAAACGCAATGATGCTGTTTTAAAGAAAATGCTGTTCAGTCCTCAATCGGATATTATCAATTGTTTTGTGGTGCTTAAACTTCAATTTTATATCTGGTTGAGAGATATTCCGTTAAATCTGGCGATACAAATACCGGATGAATATGATTTCTGGTTGAAGTTTATCGCGCTGGCGGTCATCGGCGGAGCGTTGTTTATGCTGTTTGGACGTTTGCTTTACAAAAAACTGCAAAAATTTAAAATGATCCCGGTAAACCACGGCGAGATTACGATTTTAAAACAAGGATGGATCCTGCTTGGAATCGGATTGCTGATGTTTGGCACTTATTTCTGGACAAACGTGGTTGAATACAGCTTTTTCTGCCGGATTGCAGTAATTTTTGTCAGCTTGTCATTTCTGCTCTTCACCCTGAAAATACGGCTCAAACCCGAAATGTATAAAGGAGTATTCAAACTCTATCTGCCGCTGTTGATACTGTATGTTTTCGGCAGTCTGCTTTTTACGCTGGTTGTGACTTACCGTCCGTTGATTGTCATTTGGACCGTGGTTAATATTCCTGTTGCTATTGTAACCGCCTATTATATGTTTAAACATAAATTGCCAGCTCTTGACCGCCTGCTTGGATTTTTTACTGTAGTGACTACCCTGGGGGGGGCTGTCATGGCTGCTTATGGTTATGCCTTTATGTCAATAACTGTGACCATGGTCTGGTTCCTGGCGGCGATCGGCATTCAGGCGGGAATTTCACTTACCGCGCTGGCGGCCAGATTTAAGCCTGAAACCACTTCGCAGAAAATTGCGGCGTCTTTCATATTCATGATCTTGATCCCGATGAAATGGCTGTTCATCCTCGGCGGGCTGATTTATTGGACTGCTATACAATTTAATGTGCAAAATCTGCTCGAAAGTTTTATGGAATCAAACTTGTGTCCTGGCGTGGCATTTGTCCAGGTCAGTGTATGGGCTATTTTCTGCAGTCTGGTTGCCGCGCTGATATTATTTTTTATCCTCTCAACCATAAAAAATGTAATCAGGCTGTTTTATTCGGAAAATGCTGATTCCGGCTTGCTGGCCTCGTTCCTGACACTGGGTACTTATGTGGCCTGGATTATTTATATTGTTTTTGTATTGATGCTTTTGCGCGTCCCCCCCAACTCTGTTCTGGTGGTACTGGGCGGGATGAGTATGGGACTTGGTTTCGGGTTGCGGGACATTATTGAAAACTTTATCTGCGGCATTGTTCTGCTGGCCGGAAAGTCGGTGCGTCCCGGTGATACGATTGAGTTTGACGGCACCTGGGGGATCGTTCAGAAAGTCAGTATCCGTTCAACAGTGATCAAGACTTTTGATGACGCTATTATCAACCTGCCGAACTCGGTTGTGGTTTCGAAAAACTTCAGGAACTGGACATTGACTGGCAACGTCATACGACGCGATATCAGGGTAGGGGTGACACATGATTCAGACATCGCGAAAGTTAAACGTCTGTTATTGGAAATAGCTACAAATGACAATAATGTGCTGGTGCATCCGCCGCCGCGCGTACTGTTCATGGATATTGGATCCAGTAAATTGGATTTATGCCTTAGACTATGGTTCAAGGACCTGAGAAGGAACACTGACTCTGAAAGCAAGATACGTGAAGAAATAGAGCGGCAGTTTAAAGAAAACAGCGTGACGCTTGCTTAGGAGCTGTCAAGAAATAAACTTGACGGCTCCTAAGCCTTGATCAGCCTAGACCAAGCTTTTTCATCCGGCCGACGGCTTCAGGATACAGTTTGGACAGTTCCATTCCGTTGCTGACAGTGAAATCGGCGTATTCAAACGATGGAAATACCGCTGCACCGAACAAACCCCAGTCTGCCAGTTTTCTGGAAACCAGCACCGCCGCCTGCCATGTCCCGGCGGGAATCAGACTTTGCGGAACCTGACCGTCAATAATATCCGGTCCGATCATCCGCTCAGTCCAGGAACCGTCAGGAAAAAGCAGCAGTTGAATTGCGGGAATACCTGTATGGTAAAGCCATATTTCATCGCCGGAAACTTTATGCCAGTTGGAACAATCATTACTTTTCAGCAGGTAATAGATGCATGTTCCGCAGGAATGTTTCCCGTCAGGAAGCATGACGTCTGACCTGTAGGTTTCGTAAAAAAAGCCGCCTTCCACCGTCAATGGTTGAAGATTAAGTTTTTCAATAATCTTATTCGCGCTGATTGACATGACTATATTCCGTTATGCCATTTTTATTTTGAACACCTGGGTATTAACCATTTTTTCCAGATAAGAGAGCATTTCGCGACAGTCGGCGGATGCTTGCGGCCAGCTTGCCTCGAGATTATTTTGCGCGAAGGATGACATGTCAGGAACCGTCATGATTACAGGCAATCCTTTCTCCGGCAGTGATTCGCCTTTTGCGCGGAATATGGCCTGTGTCGCCGAAATTGACTCGTTCAGCGCTTGCGCGATGCTGTGAAAATGCGGAACCATGGTCATTTCTGTCAATGGCGATTCCATATTATGCATCTCAACCAGTCCGGATATTCTGAAAATTACCTTGACTGCCGGAAACAGGCGGCTTACGCCGGACAGCGAGATGATCTTGTAATGAACAAGCGAACGGCTTTGCGATGACATCTTATCGGTGAGGTCTTTTAAGGAAACCACCCACGGAGAGGCCGCTTTCTGTGATTTGGATATTATTACTTGCGGCAGCGGCAGTCTGTCAGCCGGCATGAATTCGGATTTGAAATGTTTAGCCAGTTCAATGTATAAGGCCGGCGATGCAACACTGATGTTCAATTTTACCGCGGCCTGGACGACTTTGGACACCAGCGTGTCGAGTGATTTACCATTCAATCCAAGATGCCGGTTGATAAGCCCGGCGACAGTAGCGATTTCCGCGTTCAAAGTAATTTCCGTGCTTGGGTTGCCGCGCCGGTAACTTTCAGCCGCTTCCGGAAACCCGCTGTCTTCCAGAATTTTGATTACAGTGGAGTTGATCTCGGATACCGCAAAAATTTTATCTTCCCGGCTGTCTTGTTCCAGTGCGTATTCGACGGCCAGTGTGATATCTTCGGCAAGCCAGATATCGCGGACACCGGCAAGCATGAATGAACGAATTATTTTTGACTGGAGGCTGTCAGATTCGAAAGCACTGAGTATGCCGTCCGGGCCAATCAGCATTATTGAATTATCTGCAAGTTTAATCATTATTTCAGCGCTCTGATTTCTTCGATGAATTCTTCCACATCTTTAAATTTACGGTAAACCGAGGCAAAACGCACATAGGCGACCTGGTCAACCTGCTTCAGCGCCTCCATGACGCGCTTGCCGACTTCCAGGCTGGGCACTTCTTTATCGAAATCACGCTGCAGTGAGTTATAGACTTCTTCGACTATACGGTCTATTTCATCTGGATCTACCGGCCGTTTATAACAAGCATTTTCAATCCCCTGGCGCAACTTTTCCCGGTCAAACTCTTCGCGGATGGAGTTGCGTTTGATGACTTTCAATTCTGCCTGGATAATGCCTTCGTAGGTTGTGAAACGATGACTGCAGCTCAGACATTCCCGCCGCCGTCTTACCCCGTCACCTTCCTTTACTGAACGGGAATCCACGACTTTATCGTCAAGACAATGACATTCCGGACAACGCATATTCTTTCCTCCCGAATTCTATTTCAGTATCCTTGATCTTGATATACTCATTCAACTTTTTCCCATTGCAGTTCCAATCCGTCAAATTCACGGAACACAATACCATGGAAAGATTTATACTTTGAGGTAGTTTGCACCAGCGTGTTTAAATCGCTGATAAACTGTTTCCATTTTTTCCGGGTGAAAGATACCGATTCGGAATCATCTCCGTATATTGTCCGGGCGGTGCGCAGACACAGAATCACGCTGTCGTCTTTTTTACAATCTTTAAGTACATTCAGCACCAGCACTTTGATCTCATTCGAATACTTCGCGTAAGAAGTCAAAATGATATGATTGCCATACTTCAGAAAGTCGTTGATGTTGCCGCACGACAGATCGCCTTTCACTGCCCGTCCATGATAATAATGATCAATGATTATTGACAGCGGCAACGGCTCCGCCGCATTATGGATATCTGCCAGAACATCAAATGCATGCTTCATTATCATGTCGTTTTCACCATTTTTGCCGTAGGTGTTTTCGCTCCAGGAATAAATCATGCCGTTTTTGATATTGATGTTACCGGAGTTTACGCGGTGCGGATTGATAACTGGAGCAATTCCGGTAAATTCATGCTCCGCAGAAACCCAGCGGTTAAAACTTTTTATCTCGCTGATCGTGTTTTTGATTGCGGCAGTACCGTCTCGCTTGTGGTCGGGATGATACAGCGGTTCGTCGCCGATAACCGGACTGCATCGAATATTGCGTTTTCTTAATTCATTTACAAGCTTATGCAATTTTTTTGTGAAATCTGATTTTTTCAGCAAGTTAATATCAAAATCAAAATATGTATCTGTTACGCCAAGCAGTGAGAGTCTTTCCCCGAGAGCTTCAGGCTCCTGGTCGTATAGTTCAATCGTATTTAAAGTAATGAATACTCCGAATTCCCGGCATGCAGGAAACAGCGTTTTCTTAATCTCTGCTGCTTTGGTTCTCATTTCCGCGGTTATCGGGGGCAGGGCGGATATTTTATTTTCACTTTTACCGTTCATACAGGAACAGAGAATCACCGCGCCGGCGGCAAACAGGAACATTATCAGCAAACTACGGCTAATTAAAAATCTCATTCTATGTATTATATCTCCGAAATAATTCACTCTAATCTATACCTGAACTCAAGTTATTTCAATACTGCTGCGGTTACTTTACTGCTACATTCAGACAGAAAGAGCGAAAAGCCAGTTCTTCGCTGACATTGAACAGCAGATTGTAAAGCAGTTGATCGGCTTCCGTCAGTGCGTGACAGGCGCGCTTTTCAGCAATTTTCTCCGGCAGTTGCATGCCGTCGAAGATTTCCGGATTGGCGAGTTTGTCAAACTGAACTCCGCAGCTCAACTGATATACCTGGGCAAACCATGTATGAATCGCCCCGGTGAAGTAATTCCTGATTTTGATATACTCGCCTGCCACGGCTGATTCAAATTGCTTTTCAATGCGCTTTTTGATCGGACTTTCAAGTTCTTCGGCCTGGGTCAGGCGCTCTTTCCATTGTTTTTCCGCCGTCGATTCAGCAATGTCCTGCAAATGCTGCGCAATGTTGATGATGTTTTCGGCACACTTGCCGGCGGCGGTAATATTATTGGCGGCCTTAAATTGCAAATCGTAAAGTATGGCGAACAGCTCTTTGCTTTTTTCAAACTCAAAAAGACAACGGTTTTCCAGCAGGATCAGGGTTTGACAGCGGGAACGGGTGGTCGGCAGCAAGGCGGAGGGATTGCCGGTTGCCAGAATGAAAAAAGAGTCGGACGGCGGTTCCTCCAGCGTTTTCAGAAAAGCGTTCTGCGACTCGGTATTCATCCGGTCAGCATCATAGATCACGCCGACTTTTTTACTGGCTTCCGAGGTGCTGGTTAAATAAAACTGGCTTTCAAACCAGCGGACGGTATTGGGTTCCGGGTTTCTGCGTTCGCCAACTTGAATCTGCCATGTCTTGCCGGTGGGCATCAGTTCATAGAATTCCGCATAAATGCCGCTCTCCAGATGGCGGCAGACGCGGCAGGTTCCGCACGGAGTGCCGTCAGTTGAGCAGTTCGGACAAATCGCGATCTGGCTGAGCACCAGCGAAAAATTGCGCCGGAGTTCCGGTGAATCGCCGTGCAGCAGATAAGCATGCGCCATCCTGTTTGAAGCACGAGCTCGCTTCAAGCAGGCTATAACCTCGGGGAATTCTTGTTCATAGCGGGCCAAAAGCATTTTTAATCAGCTCCACAATTTGGTGATGAATGTCTTCTGCGGCGGCGAGGGCGGAAACAACTTTCACCCTCTGCGGTTCGTTTCTGGCGATTTCCAGAAACCCCTGCCTTACCAGGTGATGGAAATTTATTGCTTCAGCTTCAATGCGGTCATGCCGTCCAGCAGTTTCCGTGCGGGTTGCGGTGCGTTTGAAACCATCTTCAGGCGGAAGATCCAGCAATATTGTCATATCCGGGGTACAGTTTCCAATCGCGTACTTATTCAAACTGCGAATAAAATCCATATCCAATTGCCGGGCGTAACCCTGATAAGCGGTGGTGGAATCGGCAAACCGGTCACAAAGCACGACGGCCCCGCGTGCTACCGCCGGTTCAATCAGGAAACGGACGTGCTGGGCACGGCTGGCCACAAACAGCAGCAGTTCTGTTTCCGCAAAAACCGGTTCCACGCCGGAATGATGTTTAACCAGTTCCCGGAGTTGCTCGGCAATCGGAGTGCCGCCAGGTTCGCGGGTGACGACGCATTCCAGGCCGAGCCCGGATAAATATTGGCGGAGCATTTTGAGTTGAGTCGTCTTGCCGGCGCCTTCCGGTCCTTCAAATGTGATAAAAAGCCCTTTTACAGCCATAATAATATATAAGGAAATTTTTTCCTTGAACCTTTAAAATAATATAGAGTTTTAAATGAGACTCAGAAATTTCATTTTTACACAATAGCGCAGTTTGCTAACTTCGCAAAACGTTGTACTTTTTAATTTGTCAAAAATTTTAAATAAATATAACATTTAAAGATATGGAGACCATAAATGGCGGAACTTAACAGAAATTCGTATTTGTCTAAAAATGTCGGCAATTTTCCGGCGACAACGGTTATCGGCGGCAGAGAATATGTAAAAGTACAGGATCTGCGCTACGGTACCAACCCGCACCAGCCGGCGGCATATTATAAGCCGGCGGATACAGTCTGTCCTATTGGCGATATGCAGATTTTGAAAGATGGCAAAAGCGGCCTTTCCCAGACCAACCTGGAAGATATTTCCTATGCACTGAACATTGTTAAGTTTTTCGACCGGCCGGCCTGTGCGGTGATGAAACATGTCAATCCCAGCGGGGCGGCGGTGCAGTGCGGCGGTGAAGACATCCGCCAGGTTTACATCAAGGCTCGCGATGCTGACGCCCGCGCCGCTTTCGGCAGCGCCGTAGCATTTAATACTGTAGTTGATACTGCAACGGCGAAAGAAATCATGGGGTCTTTTGTGGAATGTGTTGTAGCTCCGGCATACGAAGCCGGTGTACTTGATATTTTTAATGATGGCGAGACCTTTAAACTGAACAGGCATATCCGCATTATTCAGTGCGGCGATATATCCCGTCTGCCAAAGTTCACAGGGCAGGGGGATGCGCAGTCAAACACGATCAAAGTCCTGGCCGACGGTTCGCTGATTATTGCCGCTCCGCTCACGACCTCACTCAGAAGTGTAAGCGATTTGAAATCCGCCGAGTCCGAAAATGCCAAGGTTGGAAAACAAGTTTCCGCACACAGCGCAACTCCGGCACAGCTTGCCGATTTGCTGTTCGCCTGGTATGTAAACTTAAGCGTCAGATCGAATGGCGTGGTAATAGCTCAGAATGGTCAAACCATTTCTGTCGGAACAGGAGAACAGGACAGGGTAGGGGCGGTCGAACAGGCCATCGCCAAATATCGTCAGAAGTATCAGGGCGATAATTCCATTAAGAATTCAGTCATGTCCAGCGACGGGTTCTTTCCGTTTGCGGATGCGGTTGAAGTCGCGGCGGAAGCCGGTATAACCGCAATTGTCTGTCCGGCCGGTTCACTTCGTGACGCCGAAGTAATCAAGCGCGCCAATGAACTTGGGGTGGCGCTCTATTACGCACCGGAACGGATATTCTCGCATCATTAAAACTTCTTGACCGGAATCATCGCCGGCAGATAAGAGTTGATTAACACTAGAACCGAGCAGGCGGCATAGATCAGAGTTCCGGTCATCAAGCTGAATATTCCTGTGCTTACCAGAAACATCATTGCCAGGCTTGCCAGCAGTGAAAAGAACAGATTGACGCGTATTGCAAAAAATACGCGTTTGCTGATGCTGTAAGACTTGGAAAGCTCATCCAGCCCTTCCCCGGTCAGTGCAATATCGGCGGCGGCGATCGCGGCGTCAGCTCCAGTTCCTGCAATCGCGATCCCGACATCTGCCGCGGCCAGTACCGGAGCGTCATTAATGCCGTCACCGATCATAGCAACATATTTTTCAGTCTTTTTCAGTTCATAAAGTTTTTGCAGTTTCATTTCCGGCATACATTCCGCAAAATAGTCATCGAGATGCAGTGAATTTGCGATGCGTTCCGCAGCCGCGCAGTTGTCTCCGGTGATCATAATGATTTTATTCATCCCAAGCGCACGCAGTTGCTGAATCACCGCCGGAGCTTCTTCTCTTAATCTGTCGGTAAAAGTAAAGGCGCCGGTAATTCTTGTTTCATCCGCCACCAGCGCGGTGACCAGTCCCTGTTTTGCCGCTTCCTGAATCCAGTTGTTTATTTCCGGGGTGATCTCTCTTCCGTCATCCATCAGCCATCTGGCCCCGACTTTATATTTTTTCCCGTCAATTACAGCACAAGCGCCGCCGCCTTCAAGCTCAATATACTGCTCGACCCCGCCGAATTGAATATTGCGCTGCGCTGCATATTCACAGACCGCCAGGGCGAGGGGGTGGAAAGAGTTTCGCTCAACAGTCGCTGCTATAAATAGAATATCCTTCAATTCAGTGTCGCCAAAAGTCTTTACTTCAGCAACTACCGGACTGGCATGGGTGAGGGTGCCGGTTTTGTCAACCAGCAGCGCGGTAGTCCTGGCAAAATATTCCATAACCCCGCCATCCTTGAACAGAATCCCATTGCGCGCGGCAATCCAGATTCCGGCATGGATTGCAGTTGGAGTACTGAGAATCAACGCACAAGGGCAGGCCACAAAAAGAATTGCAACACTGCGTTCTACGGATTCAAATAGTTCCATATCTAAAACCGAAAATGAAACGAAAAATGCAACGATTGAGAAAGCGATTACAATAATTGTCAGGTAAACAGAATATCTGTCAACAGCTTTCTGGAAACCTTGCCGTGCATCAGCGTTGTCTGCCGCCCCTTCAATCAGTTTTGCGATATTACCGATGGCAGTGTCATGTCCGACTGAAACCGCTTTGACCACCAATGACCCGTTTTCCAGCAGAGTTCCTGCATAGACCTTGTCGCCGCTTGATTTGGAATTAAATGAGTTTTCCCCGGAAATAGCGGCTTCATTGATTTGTCCATTCCCGCTGACAACAACTCCGTCTACCGGAACAATCATACCTTGTTTTACATCAACAAGCTGGCCGGGAATCAAATTATGTACAGGAATTTTGCGGGAAGTTCCGTCAATGATCACAAAGGCATTTTTAGCACTGGCGACAGCCGCCGCCGCAACCTCTTCCGACGATCTGCATTTTATGAAATCTTCCAGCGATTCGACTAGCAGCAGCACCAGCAGAAAATTTGAAGCTTCAAACAGAAATCCGGAAAGAACTGCGCCGCATACAGCAAGCAGTACCAGCAGATAAACATTAAATCTCTTATATTTGAATGCCTGCTTAATGCCATTATATATGGAAAAGGAGCAAATAAACAGTATGACGAGGTTGATAGTAATATAATACGTATTAATTAATGTTATAGCACGGTAATTAAATGGCTGGCGGAACTGGTTTGATCCGAATTTAAAGAAAATCAGCCATGCGAAGATGAGCAACAGAAGAACAGTTGAAAAACGAAGTACTTTTGCATGTACTTTAAGGAAATTTATCAAAAAACGGAAATATGAATCTTCAATGATAAAACCGGGTGTCGACAGAATCTTATCAATCCGTTCTTGCAAAATGATCAGCGGATTGTAAGTAATTATCAGCAAACCGTCAAAATAATCAAATTTAACATTGCAGATGCCGTAATTATGCTGAAGATTTTCTTTTAAATAAGAATCGCTATCGTAATTAATAGCATCAAGCTTGACCTTGTATACGGCATGTTCAGTATATATTGCCTGGCATCGACCGCAGATTCTCATACAACCGGAACTCCCAAAGTGGACCCGTTAGCAAACCAACGTGTTCTATTTTAGATGGTTTTTAATTAACAAACTATTAGCATAGCATATTTACACTGAAAAAACATCCTCTAATTATTTAATTTTAATACTTTTAGATACTGATGCTTGCCGAGTTGTCAATAAACATCAATTGAATAAATAAATTAAATTTTCTATTATCAAGTTATTAACAGGCCGTTCGTATAATACTTGCAATCTATTCTAAGTAAATAACTTATGCTTTTAATAGGCAGAGATAAATACGGTATTCAACTTAACATAAGATATATTATGCGACGTTGTAAATATGCTTAAAATTCAGAAACCGGCCATTGAATTTACTTTTGCCGGAGATAGAATCTTATATTAACAAAATCGCAACGCTTTGAATAAATTAATGGGAAATATGGGATATGAATACAAAAAATCTGATTGGAATTATAGTTGCCAGTACTTTGCTGTCTGGAGGAATGGTTATTTCGGCACAGTTGTTGTCAAAATTCTTTCTAAGGATTCAGCACGAAAACAAGTTATCCGTCAAGGGCTACGCCGAAAAGACAGTTAAGTCTGATATTGGTACATTTACCGCTATTGCGAGTTGCAGTGATCCTGATCTAGTCTCGGCCTACAAGAACCTTAAACTGTGTTGCGCCAAGGTGTCGAGTGCTGTCAAGTCGTATGGGTTTAAAGATGAGGAAATGGCGGTTAACGGCATGACAGTTAATAAGATATACAAAAAAATTAACGGCAAGGATACCAACGATATTCAGTACTACTCCTTGTCGCAATGCATCGTTGTGAGGTCAAATAATATCGAATTGGTTACTTCCGGACAGAAGGATTTATATTCATTACTGGCTGAAGGACTGGATGTTGCAGTCAATCCACCGGATTATTTCATCTCTGATCTGGAAAAATTCAAACAAGGGTTGATTGCCGGCGCGACCAGAAATGCGGAAGAGCGCGCCAGGATAATGGCCGGGAACTGCGGCGGACAGATCAAACGGCTTCTTGCCGCCCGGCAGGGAATCATTCAGATCACAGCACCGGATTCAGCCGATGTGTCTGATTACGGTGTTTTTGATACTAAATCACCGCTAAAAGTAATAAAAATAGTAGTATCGCTTGATTTTATGCTTCAATAATGTATCAAAAAAACACTTATAAGGGCAGGGCACTCGTGATCCATCCCCTGCCCTAAGGTTGTTCCGGAACAGAGGCAAAACGGATGTTGTCAGGAATCTTGCCGGTAATATTTTTGACCCGGCTGATTACGTCATAAGTAATCGAGGCATCGCCAATTTTGAACATGCGGTTGGCAAAGTCATAGGCAATTACGGTATTTCCAATCTTGATTACCCGGTTGGATGCGTCATAATTGACTGGAATATCACCAATCTTAATTACCCGGTTTGTTACTCTGTCATAAGTGACAGAAGTATTACCGACCTGGGTAACCCGGTTTGAAAGATCATAGATAACAACGCCGGATGCTATATTCAGACGGAATACTTTCCCGGCAGTGGAAATAGAGACTGAATTGCCGGCAGAAGTAAAAACCTCAATCGCATCAGATGGTAAAGCGTGTACAATAGCGGAGACCACAAAAAACATTACGAACCATAATAGTAGTTTACGCATAACAACTCTCCTTTTATTTATTGATAGCGCATTATAATATACTTAAGGAACTGGAAAATCAAGCAATATGAACTCATTTCAACACCAAATATCAACCGGGGAAGGAGTGGAGCAATTATGGCGCAATCCCCCTGCCCTTATCTTATGTCCGCCCTGGAACAGTGGCGAAACGGAGGTTTTCGGGAGTTTTGCCGGAGATCTTGATAACCCGGCTGAGTTCGTCATAAGTAATCGCGGCATCCCCGATCTTGACTAACCGATTTGAAATATCATAAGCAATTGCGGTATTGCCGATCTTGATAACCCTGCTGGATAAGTCATAATTGATTGAAACATTGCCGATCTGCATTACCCTGCTTAATTCATCGTAAGTTATGGAGACATCGCCGATTTGTACAACCCGGTTTAAATTATCATAAATCACAATACCGGAAGTCATATTCATGCGGAATACTTTCCCGGTCGTGGAAAGTAAAGCTGAATTGCCGGCGGAAATGAAAACTTCAATTGCATCAGATGAAGACGCGTGCACCATGGTGAAAGCCAGAAACATGACGAGCCATAATAATAGTTTACGCATAATATTCTCCTTTATTTGTTAATTCCGCTTTTGCCGGCGGTTTGATATTCTTTAAGCGCACTTTCCAGTTTTTTAATTTTATTTCTATCTTTAGTCAACCCAATGCTGAGCTTCTGCGTTGCAACCGCCTGTACTGGTTTGTTTAACTTAAAATAGCAGCGGGCCAGAGTTGCCGCGACAAGCGACTTCTGTTCGTCGTCTTTGAACTTACACTTGGAATAGGCGGTTTCAACCAGTTTTAGCGCAACTTGAAGAATCATTGTGTCTTCCCGCCGGCCTGGCTCCGGGTTAAGCATTCCCCGGGCAATCGCATCCAAAACCATTGGATTCACGCGGCTTACTGCCGGTAAATCACATTCTTTCTCCAGATATTGATATTTATTCAACTGAAAGAGGATGCTGATTCTGGTATTCAGAAGTCCGGTATTGTCCGGATAAGATTTAATCTGTTCGTTCACAAAATCGATTGCCAAATCATCTTTTCCGGACAGATGAAGTAAATACGCTTTCATGCCGACAGCCTGTTCATTCCCCGGTTCCAGTTCAAGCAGTTCGTCGCTAACTTTTAGCGCTTCTCCATAATTTTCGCTCATCATCTGCTGCATCAGCTTTTTGCTGAGTTTAAGTCGCTGATTGGCTTTTTTCGCATCAAAAGTTCCGGCAAGAACAGCGTCAAGAATGTTATCCAGTTCCATCGGATGTCCAATCCAGGCGACAGTTCCGCTCTTATCAATTACGAAAACGATCGGAATTCCGCTGTCTCCTTTCATATATTGCTTTGATGTATTACCTGCCGGATCAAAACCGACGTTATATTTCATTTCAGCATTGGGAGCAGTAAACGCTTGTGCAATTTGAAGATCCTGATCAATGCTGATGCCGGTGATGATCAAACCTTGCGTCTTATATTTTTCCTGCAGCGCGGTTAAGTGCGGAATGGATTCTATGCACGGCGGACACCATGTTGCCCAGAACTCAATTACGTAAACGTATTTACCTTTCCCTTTTGAGATATCAACCGGACCATTTTTAATCCATTGAATATTCTGGAGTCCCGGCGCCATTTCTCCAACTGTCACCGCATGGGAAGACCATGCCGCAAGAAGGAACATTACCGGTAACAGAATTTTTGCATATTTAAACATTTGCAGAGAATGCCTTTTTTTACTAAATATTATCAATAGCCTTTTATTCTCGAATTTCCATGTTTAAAATAAAAACATAACATATAATCCTGAAAAAAGCGGCTGGCTAAAAAAGACAAGGGCAGGAGGTTTATATACTCTACACGGCTGAAAATTTAAAAATAGACGAGCAGAATTGTGGATTGGATTTTTTCAATCCGATTGACTGGCGATATGAATATCGCCCGGATGAGGATTCGCACTCTTCGAAACCATAGATACCCTAGTATCGGCAGCCTCTCAGAATATGAACCAATTCTCAAAATTTTCGCAATCTATTTTTAAATTTTCAGCCGTGTAGAGTATACGTCCCCTGCCCTTGTGCCAATTACAGAAAATTCTTAATTTTTCTGTCCATTTTCAAAATATTTGATGACATTTTGGGGAAGCGGAGGAATATCGCGTCTTCCACCGTCTCCGCGCATTGAGTCATGGCCCATGACGCCGGCTGCTACGGAGTTTCTGGCTGCAATCGGTGAAGTGTTCGTTTTGACCCCGAACCGTACAAAATCAACAAAAGTCTGGACAATCGCCGGATCGGAACCGCCATGAGACCCTTCAAGCGGTTTCAAATAATGGATGATATCCGGTTCGGCACGGTTGCCGCGGGTGGTCCAGACGTGTATTTCGCACTTGCCGTAGTCGCCGACGTTCTCAACACGGCCTTGAGTGCCGATAAACGTGTAATTACGCTCGGAATCCGGTGCATAGTGGCATTGGAGGTAAGACGCCTGCACTCCGTTGTCCAGTTGCATCATAATCATATTGCTGTCTTCCACATCAATCACCGGAGACATGGCTTTCTGCGCAAGCGGCGGCCAGTGGGCATTGCTCCATGAGGCAATACCGGGCGTAGACGGATCCCGGCGCTCGCATTTGTCATAAATCGACAACATGCCCATGCCGACGACTGATTTGGTATATCCGCCGGCAAGCCAGTGGATTACGTCAATATCATGTGCGCCTTTCTGGAGCAGCAGGCCGGTGCTGAATTGCTGTTCGGAATGCCAGTCTTTGAAATATGCGTCGCCGCCATAGGAGATAAAGTGACGGCACCATGCAAGCTGTACTTTGCCAATAAGCCCGGAATCAATCACTTCTTTCATTTTCAGGATTGCCGGGAAATGGCGCATATTGTGCCCGAGATAAAGTTTTGAACCGGTGCGCATGGCGGTATTGAGCAGCTTGTCGCAACCTTCAATGGTGATCGCCATCGGTTTTTCCAGATAGACGGCTTTGCCTGCTTCAAGTGCCGCCAGGGCCTGTTCTTCATGCAGAAAGTCCGGTGAGGTGACAAAAACGGCATCAATATCTTTGCGTTCCAGCAGTTTCCGGTAGTCATCAGTTACAAAAACGTCTTCGCCATAGGTCTCTTTGAATTTTATGAGCGCCTTGGGGTTGACATCCACTCCGGCAACCAGCCTGGAACCATTTCCCGGGTTATGTGCATTGCCGGCTAATTGTCCACGCCCCCCTGCCCCGATCACGCCAATTCTTAAATCATCCATTTTACTGACACCTTCTGCGATAAATTATAGTTGATAAACTTAAATATGCTGTTAAGCTATATAATGTAATAAATTTACAGTTGATATAATGAATGTAAATAGTATAATTGCATAAAAAAATATATTAAATTATCAAAATAATGTAACATATTGATATTTATGGACAATAAACAGACAATAAAAGAACTGACAGAAAAATTTCCTTTTCAATTGCTCTTTGCTAATTACGGCAATGCTGACGCCAGGACTCCGGCCATTGAACGCATCAATTATGAATACTGCACGATTGAGTATATTACCGAAGGCGAAGGTTATTTGGAATGCGCCGGCAAAGTATCACTTCTAAAAAAAGACAGCATATATTTTCTGCATAAACACCAGAAGCATCGCTATTGGCCCAATCCACGATCTCCATGGCAGAAGATATTTTTCATAGCTGACGGCCCGCTGATGGAGCAACTGTTGAAAATATACGGAGTGGATCAAATCTATTTTGTCGAAAATTGCAGTTCAATATTTCACTACTTTACTGAAATCATGTCACTTTGTTCATCATCGGCGCCGGATAAAGATTTGCGGGGGTCGGTATTGTTTCACCAGTTTGTAATGGATTTATACGAAATGATTTATGCCAGATACTGGCAAATGCCGGAAGAGATCAACATACTGAAGAAGTATCTTGACGAAAATACCGAACGCAAAGTCAATCTGGACGAAATATGCCAGCAGGTAAGTCGTTCAAAGCCCCATCTGATCCGGCTGTTCAAAAAATACACCGGCAGTACCCCCTATGATTACCTGATGAAAAAAAGAATTGACCATGCCAAACTTATGCTCATCCATTCCACTATGCCAATCAAGGAAATAGCCGGCAAACTGCAATTTTCCGATCAATATTACTTTTCTAATTACTTTAAAAAAGTAACCGGAGGATCTCCGTCTGAATTCAAAAGGCACGTCATACAAATACGCTTAAGACCATGAATTCTAAAGTTCGTATATTTGTATAACCGACCTTTACTTCTTGTTCTTTTCCGGCAGCATCCAGTTGGCATCCCATATGAAATCGGGATAACTCCGTCCGTACATTGCATTGCCGATAAAACCGAAAGAGACGATATCAGCCACCCCGGTTAACGCTCTGGCGACAGTGAAGAGAGCGCCTTCCGGAATACCCACGATCACACCGAAAAAAGGAATTGCTGCATTGTCGTAAATGACGCAGCGCGGAATCTCCAGCCAGCAGGTGGACACATTGACAATCCCTCTGCCGAAACATAATACAGGGTTGTTAAGACTCTCGTATTGCGGTTCCGCTTTTTGCGATGGTGTCACCGCTGGTTGCGTCGCAACAGCCGAAGCCTCACTAATTGCCGTTTGTTCAGCCGCACACAGGGGGCCGCCAAGAACGCAAATTCCGATAAAAATACCGATCGCAGCAAATAACTTTCCCATATTCCCCCGTCCTTTTTTGTTGAGTACTACGCACAGCGTTGCTACAGGAATATATAGTGTATACAATGGGAAAGCAAATTTCACCGGCGTCAAGACAGCGACAAAGAATCAGGATTGAAATTTTATAATCTGCCAGTCCGGCTTGCATTGATCCGGAAATCTGCCGACAATCAGGTACGGCGCATAGTGCCTTCATCAAGCTGCGATTATAACGAGGAGGGAAGATCCGGATAACTGCGAGACGCGGAAATCAGTCTGAATTGAATCTGATCTGAATTTTGCCGAACGCCTCCGGATTGGTTGCCAAGTCGGAAAAGATTTGGTTGCGGAACGATTCGGCCAGCCGTTTGACAAAGTCTTTGACGGTGCGAAAGTGTTGCAGCGTGGTAGCCGCCATCCGCCATGGCCGCCAGCGGGATTTTTGTTTTCTCCGGCCATGCTTGAGTTTCAAGCAAGATGAATTTTCTCTGAAGTTTGCTGAACAGATCGCTTTTAACCATCAATTGATGCAGCATGTGGGCGATTTGCAGCAGCAGCTGACCTGGCAGTTCCTCCATGACTCCGGCAGGCTGCATGTTTTTCTTCAGATAGTTCATGGCCTCCACGCTCGCGGTGTGCTTCTCATCGGTGCCGGATAACGCCAGCAGATTGTGCAGGAATGCCGGAGTTCCGCGTTCGCTTTCAAGCCGGCTGCGGCTGCCTTGGATTTTCGCTGTTATTGAGCTTGATTGCGTGCTTCAGTTGACTAATCTACTATATATGTAAAGACCAGTGGTCAAGAAGTTCTAAAGTTTAAGCGGTAAAATTGAAAAAATAAAAAATGATACTTTTCAACGGGTCTCTAAATTTGAGTTGTTTATGGAAAGCGAAAAACATCGTGGTCAACTGGACTCCAATATCTCGGAGTGTGAAAAAGCGAGAAAAGTGGAAAGTTGGGAATCTGGAAACGTGTTATGCTCAACCACTATCCAAGGACTCGGAGTGTTTATGAAAAAGGTAAAACATTATGTTCAACTGGACTCCAATATCTCGGAGTGGTTATGAAAAGCGAAAAACATCGTGCTCAACTGGACTCCAATATCTCGGAGTGGTTATGAAAAGTGAAAACCATCGTGCTCAACTGGACTCCAATATCTCGGAGTGGTTATGAAAAGTGAAAACCATCGTGCTCAACTGGACTCCAATATCTCGGAGTGGTTATGAAAAGCGAAAAACATCGTGCTCAACTGGACTCCAATATCTCGGAGTGGTTATGAAAAGCGAAAAACATCGTGCTCGACTGGACTCCAATATCTCGGAGTGTGAAAAAGCGAGACAAGCGAGAAAAGCAAGAAAAGTGGAAAGTTGGGAATCTGGAAACTTGTTATGCTCAACCACTATCCAAGGACTCGGAGTGTTTATGGAAAAGGTAAAACATTATGTTCAACTGGACTCCAATATCTCGGAGTGGTTTTTGAAAAGCGCCGGAACCATTATTGCCAAGGTATCCGGAATGTGAGTATAAAATGTCCAGTCTGAAATATTGTCAGTTAACGGAATCATTAACTGAAGATGTTGTTTGAAAATCTTATAAATCCTGAAACACGTTGTGCTCAATGGCTCTCTAAAATGATATTAATTAAAGAGACTCGCGAAGGCTGGGCGCTGGAGTGTGTTTGAAAGCGCAAAGTTCCCGTGATAAACTTTGTTAGAACACGTTTTTCCATAGAGTTGCTCGCTCCGTATCGGCTTGAGAAGCTCGTTGAATTTCATGTTCGACTCCTTTCAAGGAAAAACCAATAATTTTAAAATTGGCTATATATGAAACAGGTAAAATGGCTTTAAAAAACATATTTCTAGCGGGTGGTGAAGCTGCTTCTGGCTCGGCAATGATCAGCTTGCGCGTGAAGTTAATTATTTCAGGCCATAAAGCAAAGATTTCAAAAGATCAGACAAAAGGAATCGCCAGGGCTGTTAAATATTACAATGACTATTTGTCATATCACCAGGAACAGCTTATATTTCCTCAAAATATTTAATTAGAGGTATATCATGAAAAGAGCTTTATTAGTAATCGACGTTCAAAATGAATATTTCACTGGAAAACTGCCAGTTACTCATCCCGCAGACAGCTTTCAAAACATTCTTAAAGCCATTGATGCCGCGGCAAGCTCAATTCAAACAATCTGCATCCAGCATACGGTCTTACAGGCTGATGCTAATATTTTCGCAAAAAACAGCCCCACATGGGAGCTTCATCCGGAAATAACCCGCCGCAAATTCAATCTGCTGCTGGAGAAAAACTATCCCGGCAGCTTTACCGGCACGATTCTGGAAAAATATCTGCTGGAGCACGCCATAGATACCATCGCCATCTGCGGTTATATGACCCAAATGTGTTGCGATACTACCGCCCGGCAGGCGTTTCATCTCGGTTTCAAAGTAGAATTTCTCGCTGATGCCACCGGTACGCGGGATTTCTCCAATTCAGCCGGACACGTCACCGCCGAAGAACTGCACCGGGCGATTCTGGTCACTCAGTCCATGCGTTTCAGCCAGGTATTAAGCACCGAAGCCTGGATTAATTCACTGCCCGGGTAAATTTTACTTTTTTATCTTTGGAACATGGTTATATTGTATTTAACGTAAACTCGTATCTGGAGTATTAAATGGAATTTATATTTTCAACTGCATTGCTGTTTTTCCTGGTAATGGACCCGCTTGGCAATCTGCCGTTTTTCATCAGTTCGTTAAAAAAAGCACCGTCTGAACGGTATTTAAAAATCATTTTCAGGGAATCAGTTATTGCGCTGGTTGTACTGACGATATTTATGCTGGTTGGGAAAGATATTCTCGGCATATTGCAGATTTCCCAGGCATCGCTGGGTATCGCAGGGGGAATAATACTTTTTTTAATCGCTCTTCAGATGATCTTCTGTCTGCCTATTTTCAGTCCGGCAATTGACAATAACGAGGATAAAAAACGGGAAGAACCGTTTATAGTTCCGCTGGCAGTGCCAATGATTGCCGGCCCATCCGCCGTCGCAACTATAATTCTGGTGAGGGGCAGAGCAGATGCGTCTTTGATAGACTGCTTTATCGCGCTGGCTATCGCGTGGTGCCTGTCAACCATTATATTGATGTTCTCCAAGATGCTTTCCCGCGTTTTAGGACACAAAATACTCGATGCCTCAGAATCACTGATGGGGCTGCTGCTTACCGCACTGGCCATTGAAATGCTGGTTAAAGGAATCAAAAGCGCATTTTTCCAGTGAATGAATTAATCCGCAGAAACTTACTTTTTTTCTGCGGCGGCCGCGGTTGGCACCGCAACTATTTTCTGCAGGACAAACTTCTGTTTATCATTGAACAGTTCCGGTGTATTCAGATTATTTTCCAGAAAAAATTCCCATTCAGCAGGGGAATTGGTATAAATTCTCGTTTTGTCGTTGCCGTCATAAGCCATGCTTTTCAATGCCTTGACCTTTTCATTGTCAGCCTTGTTGAACCACTCCATATTGAGCGGAACAAAAACCATATTCTCGCCGCCAAGCTCAACTTTCAACAAAACATGCATCGGCAGAACGGTGACATTCCAATACTCATTGTTCTGTGGGAATGTGGCGGTAATATCCGCCAACAACTGGTCTTTCAACTTAAAAAAAACGATATTAAAATCAGACCGCTTATTGTTTTTATCGTAAGTGATTAACGTATTATCTGTAATTTTCCAGGGAGTTATGTCACTTTTGGAAACATCTTCACCAGCAGAAACATTCAGCTTCCAGTAACCGCCAACTTCTTTCAGTTCCAATATTTTACCTTTTGTGCAGAATGGATTAATTGAATAAATGATACATCCGGCGGCAATTCCCAGCAGCAACAGCGGAACAACTCTCAATAAATTACGCATTTGCATATCTCCCTTAAAATTGCTCAATACACTCGGCTGTTATAAGAATATCTCCAGTTTCATAAAATTCAATTATGCGAACTGTTTGCTGCCATTCGCAATAATTTAAGACATTCGTAAGCTTCCGGCGATTTGAATGCTAAATTTCCTCCAATGGATCAGAGAAGCTACGATTACCGGCGGAAGGTAATATGCAGACTTCCGGAGCAGCGGTTTGCCCGGTGGAGAAGTATTGCCGGCATAAACATCTGAATCCCCGGTCTTTTGACGGCCGGCGGCGGGAAGCGGAATTTGATGAACAGCCTTCAGAATATAAGGCCAGCGCCCTGCCGGAATCGAATACGGTTCAAATACCATCCGCTGCCGGGAACCTGGTTGAAGGTTGAATCAATATTTATGAAATGGTCTTGCAGATCGCAACCGCTATGATTGTCTTTTGTATTTCGCCTTTCCTTCATCAGTTGGATATTCCTTGTTGGATATTGGATATTCTTTTAAAACCAATTCCAGTAAAGACCCCAAAAAAAAGCACACGGCAAACTGCTGAGCACGGAGCGGCATCCGTGTCGGACGAGACTAACAAGTCATACTTTTTACTGAATGTAATCAGGCCGGATCTACGATGGCAAACATCAAAGTAATAGCAAAAACTATTTTATCGCCAACTTTGATATTGCCGGTACCCTTGCCGAAACGGGACTGGCCAGGCGGAATATCGAGCTCGCAAACCATCTGGTCTCCTGGAAAAATCGGATGGAACGCTTCGGCGCGGTCAATGGACATGAAATATCCAAGTTTTCCCTTATTTTCCGGACGGGAAAGCACACAAGCACAACCGGCCTGAGCGATAATCTCGCATTGCAAAGATTCAGGAAGCACTGCGTAATCAGGAGTATAGCCGCAGTAAATCTCTTCATTTGCCGTAGTATTTTTAATCGCGACGATGTGATCGCCTTCAATTTTAACGATATTGTCAATTAATAAAAACGGATAGCGGTGTGGAACGATCGACATTATCTCATTGATATCTTTGGCGGTACTCGCGGCTTTATCATATTCATTGAAAAGCGGCGGCATGGCATCCGGATATTGTCTGTGGCGGACACCTAACGTGATCTTCGCCTGGCAGGTAAGACCGGAATTATTGCTGGTACTGGCAGTTATAATGGCTTCAGTATCTGTTACAGATTCGACTTCAACATCAATTTTCAAGCGGTCGCCGGGAAAATTAGGTTTGCGGAATTTAACCCGCTCAACAATTTTCATATAAACATCATTTTTGCCGGAGGGATCGAGTTTTTTCTGTACCGCAATCTGGGCCAGTTGTTTCATGGCTTCAACCTGGAGCACTCCCGGCATAATCGGATGGTTCGGAAAATGCCCCTGAAAATACAACTCATTCATGCTGATGTTCTTTACTCCGACATATTTAGTTTCGCTTTCGGCGACAGCCCGGTCAAGCATCAGCATCGGATAGCGATAGGGTAGAATTTCTCTTATTTCTTTCAGTCCTAAAATTTTACCGATCATTTTCCCTCTCCATAAATTATGTTATTAATAAATTTTCTTAGTGCTCATGAGATCTGTTTAAGCATTTCAAGCGCAAGTTTGACATTCATTGGATGTCCCGGCTTAATTGCAATAATATTAGCTTTTACACGGTGACCGCAAAGGAAAATGTCGCCGACAATATCAAGAATCTTATGTCGGACAATCTCGTCACGGAAGCGCAGCGATTCTTTGCAGATGATCGCGCCGTCATGCAGGATGGCAGCGTTGTCAAGACTGCCGCCCTTGACCAGTCCCATCGCCAGCAGTTGTTCCAGGTCGCGAAACTGAACGAATGTTCTGGCGGAAGCTATCTGCGCGGAATATGATTTCTGATCAATCTGCAACGAAAAATACTGCGGATCAATCGGGCAGCCTTTAAATGATGCCAGACAGCTTATCTTCAGCGTATCCGACGGGGCAAGCACCATCTTAGTCTCGCCTTCTTCTAGAAAAATAGTTTGTTTAGCGGTCCAGTACTGAACAGGCGCATCCTGCTCGACGTTTCCAGCCTTAATTATCATTTCCAGATACGGCAATGCGCTGCCATCGGCAATTGGCGGTTCCTGCCCGTCCATCTCTACCACAGCATTGTCAATCATGCAGACATGAAGCGCGGACATGATATGCTCGATGGTGTAAACCACCGCCTTGCCGGATGCAATTGTCGTTCCCCTGCGCACATCAACAACATTTGACGCAAGCGCTTTGACTTCTGGGCGTTCCGGCAGATCGATTCTCCGGAAAGTTATGCCGTGATCGGGAGCGGCCGGGAGTATCCGCAAAGTGGCCCTGGCACCGGTATGCAGCGCAATCCCCGAAAGAAAAGCTGTATCTTTTAACGTTCTTTGTTTTTCCATATGCTTATGCTGATGTATAGTGTTGTTAAATTCAAAAAGTATAATATAACGCAAAAAACTGAAAATAAAATTTATTATTAAAATTCGAGCCGAAAAAATATGAGAAAAGGATTGAAGACTGTTGTAATCACCGGACCTACCGCTACCGGCAAAACCGCGCTGGCGGTAAAACTTGCGTCAAGATTCGGCGGCGAAATCATCAGTGTTGATTCCCGGCAGGTATACCGCGGCATGGATATCGGCACCGGTAAAGACCTTGAAGAATACGCGTTTGACGGTAAGCCGGTGCCTTATCATCTTATTGATATGGTGAATCCGGAAGATGCATATAACCTGATGGAATTCTGTCGCGATGTCTGGAAAGCAATCAGCGACATAGCAGTGAGAAACAATTTACCGGTATTGTGCGGCGGAACTCCGATGTACCTGAATGCCATACTGTCGGAATATGAACTGCCAGGCGGCCCGCCGGATTCTGAGTTGCGCAAAAGCCTGGATGGGAAAACTCTGGAAGAATTGCTGGAAATTTTAAAAGAAAACGATGAAAAAGCTTATTGCGAATTCAAAGACCGGGACAACCGGCTTCGCCTGCTCCGCGCCATTGAGAAGACCGCGGTAACGACTAACGCGCTGGATGAAAGTTCCTTCTGCAAGCTAGACCCCCTGGTCATCGGCGTTTATTTCCCGCGTCAGGAAGTACACCGCCGCATCGAGGAACGGCTGGACCGCCGCCTGAAGAACGGCATGATAGAGGAAGTAAAACAACTGCATCAGCGCGGCGTATCCTGGGAAAAACTTGAATTTTTCGGACTCGAATATCGTTTTATAGCCTTGCACTTACAAGGCAAACTGGATTATGAAACAATGCGCAATCAACTTCTGTACAGCATACGCCAGTTCGCCAAACGCCAGGATATCTGGTTCCGGAAACTGGAACGCGAAGGCCGTACCATCTACTGGATTGATCAGCAGAAAGGCCCGGATCCATTCAAGCTGGTTGAAGATTTTATTGCCGGACGTTCCCTGCCCCGCCCTGAAATATCTCTGAAGAACATTTTCTACGGCCCGAAAACTTCATAGCCGTTTTATTCTGCGTCAACCGCATCAGATGCCGCCGGCAGGGTAAATCTAAAAGAGCTGCCTTTGCCGGGCTGGCTTTCCACCCATATTCTGCCACCGTGCTTTTTGACAAATTCATAGCACAACAGCAACCCCAGACCGGTGCATTCGTTTGCGGTGCCGCGAGAACTGCTTGTACCTGGCTTGAACAGTTTTTGAACAGCTCCCTCAGTCATGGCCATACCATTGTCAGAAACAGATATTTCAACTTGACCGTCATCTGCAACTCCCTGAAACTCTATCAGCCCTCCACTGTAGGAGAATTTAATCGCCTTGGTGTAAATTACGCAATATGACTCGAAGCATTTCCTTATCGTCAGTCACTTTAAATTTTCAGGGATGGTCATTTTCAGTTTGATATCTTTCCTGATGGCAATTTCATATATTTCATCCACAACTTCATTTACCATTTCATTCAAAACCAGCAAACAAGGCTTGAACAGCAGATTGCCGCGTTGCGCATTGGTGCCTAACAGCAGCAGACTCAAAAGCATCTCGGCAGCACTGTTAATCACCCTGACATCCTCTTCAATCGTTTTGATATTGCCGAGTTTAATATCATCTTTTAGCAAATCTCCAAATCCAATAATATTGTGGAACATATTTTTCAAGTCATGCCCGAGAATAGAGAAAAATCTGTCTTTCGCATCATTCAGTTCCTGCAATTTTTCCATAAATTTATATACATAAAACTCGGTGTTATTTGCGGATAATATCTAAATCATTTTATTTAATAGAGAGATATTTTGCGGCGATATCTACTGTGATCCGCCATGTCCATTTCAGCGCTTCCAGTAAAGGCAGCAGCGGATGAACGGAGTTTTCTTCGCAATAACCAGGATTGTCTTTGTTCCATGCACTGAAAGCGCTTGCCATATCCTCGGCAAGTTTTAATTTTGAAAAATATTCCAGCATCTTTTCATTGGCAGACATCGCCACATTACCTACAAATATACCGTCTAGCGACACATTGGCGAAATTTCTATCGCCATGACGCCACTTGAAAACCATTTCACCGGATTTAGCATAGACAAATATGAAAAGCGAAAGGATATCGTCCTGACTCAGTTCGCCTGACGGTTTATTTTCCGCATACTGTATAACTGCGGCGGCAATCCGCACAAAAAGTCCTTTTTCCGGTTCCGCCAGATCCTCAATCACAGTCACCTGGCCGGCAAGGTAACCTTTTTCTCTGGCCGCATTCACAAGCGCATAAGCGACATCAATAAATTTTTCAGATTGTCGGTTCACGATTATTTCATCCTTAAAATAGTGGTAGTTTAGGTTGACTGCCTGGAATCATCCAGTCAATCGGAGAATATCCAAATTGAATCAGAGACTGATTAATTTTTGAAAATGGACGGCTGCCGAAAAAACCGCGATAAGCGGACAGCGGTGACGGATGTGCACCGGAAATTACCATGTGCCGGCGATTGTCGATCAGCACCGCTTTCTTCTGTGCGTGTCCGCCCCACAACACAAAAACAACCGGTTCTGCACTGTTATTCACTGCCCGGATAACCGCATCGGTAAAATGTTCCCACCCTCTGCCCTGATGCGAAGCAGCTTCATGCGTCCGCACCGTAAGCACGGTATTTAAAAGCAAAACGCCCTGCTTTGCCCAATATTCCAGGCAACCATTGTCAGAACAAGGAATTCCCAGGTCTGAATTAAGTTCTTTAAACATATTGCGCAAAGACGGCGGAGGCTTGACGCCCGGCATGACGGAAAAACAGAGTCCGTGCGCCTGTCCGTCATCATGATAAGGGTCCTGTCCGAGTAGCAATACCTTGACTTTGACATAAGGCGTAAGCTCGAACGCTGTAAAAATCTTTTCCTTCGGCGGAAAAACCTGATGATTTCTCATTTCCAGAGCCAGAAACTCCTGGAGCGCAATAAAATAATCTCTGAGAAACTCGCCTTGCAGCAGAGTTTTCCAGTCTTCTGGCAATGACGCCGTAATATCGTTTGAACTATTTACCCTGTCAGACACAGTTCAAGGAACCTCCGGCAAGGATAAGCCTGATGTCTTCTTCGGAAAGATTGTGATTTAATTCTATTTCAAATTCGCCGCCGGAAGCGTTCTGAACCGCAGCCTTGACCGGCTTGTCAACAGCCAGTTGTTCCCTGATATTCTCAATCAGGACAGCATCCTTTTCATTGATCTTGTCATAGTCTGCCTGATTGGCAAAAACCAGCGGCAGGATTCCGAAATTGACCAGGTTGGCGGCATGAATACGTTCAATGGCAAAAGCGATGACGCCCTTGATACCCAGAAACATCGGACAGATCGCGGCATGTTCGCGGGATGAGCCCTGACCGTAGCTGTCGCGCCCGACGATAATGCCGTGCCGTCCGGCGTCACGCACCATAGCAGCGCGTTCGGCGAAAGTCGGTTTGCCGTCTTCATTGAAACACTCAAACACAACCTTGGAATACGCTGGAATATTGCTGCGCAGTTTTAGATGAATTCCGGCTGGCATAATATGGTCAGTAGTGATTTTATCACCTACTTTGATTATAACTTCTCCGGTAATATTCTGCGGTAGCGCGGTGTTTTCAGGAGGACGACCAATGGTCGGTTTGCGGATGATCTCGATTGAAGCCTCTGCCGGTTGCGGTGGAATGATCATATTATCATTAACCAGGAATTCTTTTACTTCAGCGATCTCCGGATATTTCATCCCCAGTTCGCGCGGATCGGTAAATACTCCGGTGAGCGCGGCGGCGGCGGCGACCTCCGGGCTGACCAGATACGCCTGATCGCCTTTAGTGCCGGTGCGTCCGGCAAAATTGCGGTTGAAAGTCCGCAGCGTAACAGTCGTGTCAGCCGGACTCTGGCCCTGACCGATACACGGTCCGCAACCGCTTTCCAGGACTCTTGCTCCGGCGGCGATCAGATCGCCCAGCATCCCGTTGCGCGAAAGCATTTCCAGCACTTGACGGCTGCCGGGAGCGATGGATAATGTGACTTTATCATGAACGTGACGGTCTTTCAGCATAGCGGCGACGATCGCCAGGTCGCGGACTGAACTGTTGGTGCAGGATCCGATAATCACCTGCTCGACTTTGATTCCATTCAATTCTTTAACCCGTTTGATATTATCCGGGCTGGAAGGACACGCAGCCATCGGTTCAACACTAGCCAGATTCAACTCGATCACCCGGTCATATTCGGCATCAGCATCAGCTTTGATTTCGACCCATTTATCGTCGCGCTTCTGAGCATCAAGAAAGGCTTTAGTATTTGCATCTGACGGAAAGATCGAAGTAGTGACTCCGAGTTCCGCGCCCATGTTGGTAATGGTTGCGCGCTGCGGCACCGACAGGCTTTTAACGCCTGTTCCGAAATATTCAACAATACTGCCGACGTTGCCTTTAGTCGTAAGAATTTCCAGCAGTTTCAGAATAACGTCTTTCGCGGAACACCATGGGGAAAGGCTGCCGGTCAGTTTGACACCGATAACTTTCGGATAAGCCATCCGGAACGGAACTCCGGCCATAGCCTGCGCAACATCCAAACCGCCTGCGCCGATCGCCATCATCCCAATGCCGCCGTTGGTCGGGGTATGAGAATCCGACCCCAGTAGCGTTTTGCCAGGTTCGCCGAAACGTTCCAGATGCACCTGGTGACAGATGCCGTTGCCGGGACGGGAAAAATAAACGCCTTTGGCCGCGGCGACAGATTGCAGATAGAGGTGGTCATTACGGTTTTCAGGACCGTTCTGCATCATGTTGTGGTCAACGTAGGATACGGAAAGTTCGGTTTTAACTCTGGGTACTTTCATGGCTTCCAGTTCAAGATACGCCATAGTGCCGGTGGCATCCTGCGTCAGCGTCTGATCGATCCGGATCGCGACGGGACAGCCGACGGTCTTTTCGCCTGAAACAAAATGTTTATCGATAATTTTCTGTACAATCGTTCCTTTAGCCATCTTAATTCCTTTCAAATATAAACTGAATAATACTGCGTAAATTATTTCTGATAATAAGTGAACTGATAAAATAATCCCAAGGGGCGAAAATCGCAAGACTGATTCTGATTAAAATCAGTACTTGAGCCACCATTTTTTATCTTTGGCGTAACCTGGTTCATTCCAGTCTTTTTCCGCTATCCTCTCAGATTTGCCCCATACTTCCAGGTGATAGGCAACAATCTTGCGCTCTTTGATTTTATCTAACTTAATTTTGACTTCGCGATCTCCCAGGCTCATCGCCGACTTCTTAGACGTTGATAAACTATTAATGTTATCAAAATTAATCACAGGCCGCTTCAAGCTCTCGACTGCCGTCATTATTCTGGCCTCATCAAAACTGTCAGACCCCGGCTTGGCCTCGGATGGATAAAAAAAACGGAAAGTGTGGTGATTGTTATACTCGTCACTGCCTTCAGTAAGCACATACAGATAAAAGTACGGAGCTTTGATCCGGTTAATATCTTTGCCTTCCCCGCTTTTACGGTTGATTGTATATTCTATTTCGCAAACGGCTACAGGCGCGGCGGTTTGCCTGGCGCTGGTTTTAACCACCCCGGTTTTCGGCATATCAACTTTGATGAGAGTCACAGTGTATTCGGCTGAATTATCATCAAATGAATCGCCGCCAACCATGTCTGAATCAGAATATTCGACCAGTTGACTCAATGAAATTGACCGCTTTGCACCGTCTCTTTCAACCAACATTACACCTCTGCTGATACTTAATATTTTTACTTTCGTCAGCTTTTGCGGTTCGCTGGAGCTGTTGGGTTTATAAGAAATAGTCGCCGCATCAAGCGTCATGCCGGCGGACAACGCCAGAAAAACAACCAATCCACTCATTATAAAATAACGCATATACCGTCTCCATGTTTTACATTTATATAATATAATAACGGATATCGAGAATAGACTATTGTTAAGATAACTGAAGAAAAACAAAAAAAAGCGGAACCCGCAAAGAGTTCCGCAAAAATAACATCGAAATAACGTCTTATTCAGTCGGCTTGGTCTTGGGCAGACCAAAAACTTTGCCTTCCGGGAGACGCTTTTCCGCCTGAAGAACGTCAATGCGTTCAAAGCGTTTCATTACATTTCTTTTCTTGCGGATCTTCCCGCCAACTCTCAGACTCGGATGTTGTGACATTTCTTTACCTCGTATTTAAATTAAAATATTTAATTACACAAATTAAGCCAAATAATATTGTTCTGAAATTCTCATTTTCAAGGAATAATTTCAAAAAAAAGGATATTTTTACCGCTGGAATTTGTAAAATACGTAATTTGCATGATTTTATTGCTTCAACTTAAAAATCATTCAGAAAGCAATACTATGCGCGGAACAGTGCTGATAATATTATTATTACTGCTTATAACCGGATTGCAAGGCGCAGTCAAGGAAATCACTGTCATCCATACCACCGACACCCATGGCCGGATTTACGGCAGCGGCAATGGCTGGCTTAAAGCGGCTCCGGCAATCCGCCAGGAAATCGCGGCAGCAGGCGGCGCGGCCAATTGTCTGGTCATCGACTGCGGCGACATCATGCAGGGAACCCCGGAAAGCGCTTTTTCAGGCGGCGCAATTATGATTAAAATCCTCAATGAACTCGCTTACGATGTATGGATACCCGGCAATCACGACTTTGATTTCGGGTCTGATGCCCTGAAGACGAATATCAGTAATTTCCGCGGCACCGTTCTGACCGCGAATGTCGAATCCACAAAACTGGCAGGCGTAATCAGACCATGGCGGATTTTCGAGAAGAATAATCTGAAAATCGCGGTTATCGGCATGACTTCTCCCAATCTGCTGAGTTATCTCTGGCTGCCGGAGTCTGGCAGATTGAAAGTCTACGGCATTGAAAGCTCGCTGGGCAGGATCATTGCCGCTGTACGGCAGACCAAACCGGACATCATCGTGCTGATCATCCATCACGGACAGTATTCCAAAGATACCGCATTATATGATTTGACCTTGAAGTATCCGGAGATTGACCTCATTCTCGGAGGTCATACCCATCAGGAAGTATCCGGCGTTAAAATCGGCAGGAACTGCTGGTTTGCCCAGGCCGGACATGCAGCCGGGTGTTTCGGCAAAATCAATATTGCATGGGACGACGACGCAAAAAAGATCATCCGGATATCTTCCGTGCTGATCCCAGTCCAAACAGCTACCCCTGACGATAACGCGCTGCATCAAGCCATTGATGATGATTTACGTGCTGTCTCCGGCTTCTATTCAATGCCCATACCCGGAAATCCTGAACGCATAAAAGAAATAACCGGCAGACTCACCGGCGATCCTGGAACAATCATTGCCGGGGCTATGGCTGAATCATCCGGCGTCGGCATCGCGCTGTACAGTCATAGCAGATGGCCGATAAAGCCGGAACTTGGCTTGAACGCTAAAACGATCTTCTACCTGATGCCGTATGAAGATACGGTCTGCACTTTAACCCTCAACGCCGACGAATTTAAGGCGGTATTGCATGAACAGTCGGCGCAATTAAAAAAATATAAATCGTCGCCGTCATTGTACGGGGTAACAACCGAAACCGATCCTCAAACCTGCGAGGTCAAAAAACTGATCCTGGCGGACGGTACGCCATGGCAGGGAACGGATAAAAAAATTAGAATCGCATTCAGCAGTTTTCCGCTGGCCGGCGGTGGCGGCGTCTTTCCTCTGCTGCGGGAATACGCGGCTGACAGCAAAAAACTCCCGGAAAACACCGGCGTGCTTGTAAGAGCATGTGTAAGAAAGTATATTGAAAAGATGGCTGCGACAGAAGATAAAATAGATAAAAATATAACCGCGAAAAAACGATGAACAATCAATTATTTAATATCTCGCGGCTGCTGACTGAAGCCGCCGGTAAATACGAAGACAGGGAAGCGCTGTTCGCGCCGTGCGGACAAAAACCTGACGGCAGTTTCCACTATTCCGTACTGACCTTCCGGCAGCTGGAAAATCTGGTCAATGCCTATGCGCTGGCATTCAGCCGCCGCGGCATTGCCAAAGGCACCCGCGTACTGATGCTGCTCAAACCGGGACTGGAATTCGCCGCCGCCGTCTTTGCCGTTTACAAAACCGGAGCGGTGCCGGTATTGATCGACCCCGGCATGGGAACGAAAAATCTGCTCGGCTGTATCCGGCAGACGCTGCCGGAAGCGGTCATCGCCATTTCCCCGGCGCACTGGATACGGCTGTTGTTCCGTAAATATTTTCCCTGCGCTAAAATATTTTTTTCACTCGGCAAATTCCCGCCGCCTGGTTGTGCAAGAATTGAAGATATCGTCTCCATTGAAACCATCAGGCAGTGCGGAAAATTCGATTTCGAGGCGTCGGACACGACGCTGAGCGATACCGCGGCCATCGTATTCACCACCGGCAGCACCGGTCCCCCGAAAGGAGTGGTCTACACACACCGCACTTTCAAGGCACAGGTGGAATTGATTCGCGAAGTTTACGGCGCCGGGCCGGATCATATTGATATGTCAGCGTTTCCGCTGTTCGCGCTGTTCGCCGTGATTCTCGGCATGCCGTCGGTGATTCCCAAAATGGATTTCACCCGACCGGCCAAGGTCAATCCGGAAAATATCATCCGTCCAATACTGGATAAAAATATCAGCTTTTCTTTCGGCTCCCCTGCCCTGTGGCGGACTGTCAGCGCATACTGCATTGCAAATAACATCACACTGCCGTCTTTGAAAAAAGTGCTGATGGCAGGTGCCCCGGTAACCGCCGGTCTGCACCGGGCGGTCAAACAAATCATGGCCGCAGACGGCGAAATTATGGTGCCGTACGGCGCTACCGAGGCGCTGCCAATCGCCAGTTTCACCGGCACCGAAATGCTCGCGGAAACCGCAGCGCTCACCGCGCAGGGCAAAGGCTACTGCGTCGGCTATCCCAACCCAGGCATCAAAATCCGGGTCATCACTCCGGCGGATGAAGAAATCAGGACATGGAATGATCAGTTCGTCCTGCCACCTGATAAAATCGGCGAAATCGTCGTTCAGGGGGATGTCGTTAAAAAAGAATATTTCAATAATCCGCAGCATAACCTGATGTCCACGATTACCGGTGCCGACGGAAGCCGCTGGCATCGCATGGGCGACATGGGAAACTTTGATACCAAAGGCAGACTGTGGTTCTGCGGCAGAAAAAATCATCGTGTCATCACTCCTGACCGGATTTATTATTCCGTCTGCTCCGAAGCAATTTTCAACCAGCATCCGGATGTCAACCGCACCGCGCTAACTGGAGTGAACGGAATGCCGGTGCTGTTTGTCGAACCTAAATCTGGCAAATTCCCTGAAACTAAAGCTGCTAAGTCTGAATTTATCAGCGAACTGAAGAATCTCGGTCAAGCGTATCCGTTCACCTCCGGCATTCAAACGTTCCTCTTCCACCGTTCGTTCCCGGTGGATATCCGCCATAACGCCAAAATATTCCGTGAAAAACTGGCCGTATTAGCGGCTAAAATACTAAAATCTTGATGCTTAGGATAGCTTTGTTCTTCTTTCTTTATATAATTCCTCAAGTTCTTTATCGGTTTTGATGTATTATTCCCTAATTGTATCAATCGTATTTCCATCTTTATCTTTCAAATTAGTATTAACCCCTAATAGAGATATGATATGCGGAGTTGCATGGCCGTCATCAATATTTATATCTGCGTCATTTCTAACTAGTATCATTGTATCGCAGTTAGCATTCCGAAATATTAGTGATTTATTGCGCATTTTGTTTGCAGTTAGTTTTGCATGATATATCTTTTTTAAGTTATTTAAGCTGAAACTTTCAAACTGTAAAGGAGTCAAAGATGATCAAGAAGAGCATTCTAATGGGGGCGCTGATGATGGCGGCGGGGGGCTTATGCGCCGACGTCAAACTGCCGGCGATCTTTAACAGCGACATGGTAATTCAGCGGGAAATTGCGGCTCCGGTCTGGGGCTGGGCTGATCCCGAAGAAAAAGTGACCGTTTCCGGTTCCTGGGGCGAAAAGTCTGACACCGAGGCCGGCAAAGACGGCAAGTGGCAGGTGAAACTAGATACTCCCAAAGCTGGCGGCCCGTTCGTTATCACCATTCAGGGCAAAAATAAAATAGAACTGAATAATGTACTCTCCGGCGATGTCTGGATCTGCTCCGGACAGTCGAATATGCAATGGAACGTCAACAATTCCAACAATGCCAAACAGGAAATAGAAAACGCAAAATATCCTGAAATCCGTCTTTTCACGGTTAAATCTGCTGCTTCGCAGACCCCATTGAAAGACACCGCCGGCAAATGGATGCCATGCAGACCAGATACCATCGGCTATTTTTCCGCAGCAGGTTACTTCTTTGGACGCAAGCTCAATCAAGACCTGAAAATACCCGTCGGCTTGATTAACACGTCCTGGGGAGGCACCTGCATCGAGGCCTGGACTCCGCTGGATAAACAGATCAACGATCCGGTCGTGAAAAACATGAAAGACAATTACGACAGGAACGCGACAACTTACACACCTGAAGCCGCTAAGAAAAAATTTGATGACGAAAAAATAGTCTGGCAGAAAAAACTTGAAGAATGGAAAGCCGCCGGCAACAAAGGTCAGCAACCTCGCGAACCGCGTCTGGATCCGCATCCGCAGCAGCATCAGAACTATCCCGGCAATCTCTACAATGGCATGATTGTTCCGATTCTGCCGTTTGCAGCCAAAGGCGCGATCTGGTATCAGGGCGAGTCCAATGCGGGGCAGGCGAATAATTACCGTACGCAGATGGAACGGATGATTACCTGCTGGCGCGATGCCTGGGATCAGAAAGATTTGCCATTTTATTTTGTCCAGTTGCCTAACTTTATGAAAGCCTGGTCAACTCCAGTTGAAGACAGCAGCTGGCCGGTATTGCGTGAGGCATTCATGAAAACAGCCATGGAAGTGCCGAATACCGGTATGGCGATCACGATTGACATCGGCGAGGAAAACGATATCCATCCGAAGAACAAGCAGGATGTCGGTGACCGTCTGGCCCGCGTCGCCCTGTACAAGACTTACGGCATGAAAGATACAGTATGGACCGGCCCGATTGCCCAATCCTGTAAATTCGATGATGAAAAAGCGATTGTCCGGTTTGAAAACGGCGGATCTCCGCTTGCTGTCAAAGGCGAAAAACTGCAAGGTTTCGCCCTGGTTAACGATGAAGGCCTGACGGTCAAGGCCGATGCGAAAATCACCGGAGAGGACACCGTTGAAGTAATCGCGCCGGAAGTCAAGAAAACCGCAATGGTTTATTATGCATGGGCCAACAATCCGACCGGCGTGAACCTGATCAACAAGGCCGGGCTGCCGGCTTCGCCGTTCCGTTTCGGCACCATGCCGAAAACCAATTTCATGGCAAAACTGCTGCCTGCTGAAGCAGGCGATTACAAACTGGTGTACAGTTTCGATCCGACCAATCCCAAATTGACCGATAACAACACTAAAATCGTTTATGCGGAAGATAACTCTGCAAAAATCACCGGCAAATTCAAAAAGGTCGCCTATTTCATGGCGCTGCAAGCCAATGACGGCAAGGTATCTTATGCCTTTGTATGTATGGATCCGTTTACCGACGACGTCAGGAAAATCGGTGTGCCGGTGAAGTCCGCCGGCCAGATTTTTCAGCAGCTGGTTACCGGCATGACGGTAAAATCGAATGTTGACGGGGTCAAAACCGGCGACTACCCCGAAGGCGGCAATATCGAGTTCTGGGATTGCAACTACGGCGGCAACAACAGCGCCAAAGTTCCCGGGGCTTCTGATAGCGCTTTGGATTTCGGCGACCAGTACGACTCCAACCGTTCCCCGGGTTACGGCTGCATGCAGATCCATAACTGGAAAGAAAAACAGTCGGTGATTTGCTTCAACAACTTTAGCGGCGGCAGAAGTGCCGATGCTGGTATTGGCAACTGGGTAGGCGGCAAAACGTTAGACTGGACTTTCTCCGGCAGTGCTAAGAATTTTGTGCGCGGCGAATTTAAAGTTCTTGTTCAGGAATAATCATATTTCAGCCCCGGGCGGCCAGCCGTCCGGAGGCTTTTTAAATCAAAAGACGGGGGAATTCCCCGATGCGCTTCCCGCAGGTCTGGAGGAAACATCATCGGTGTATCAATGTCCACAGTTAAAAACTTCGCTACCATCCTCAATCCTTTTTTAGCGTAATATTTCACTACGAACTGTTCATGTCACAGCGCATTCAGGGAAAGTACGACAGACTGCTAGACACCCAAAATGCCTGTTTACATGGTCAAAGATCATTAACGAGCTTTTGCCTTTCAAGTAGCCCGTAAACTTTGCGACACTCAAATTCGGCGGAATACTGACAACACATGTGAATATGATTTGGACACGCTTCAGTATCCAATATATCCACGTTCTTCTGTTCGCAAAGCTAGCGCAGAATTTGACGTTTGTCGATTTTTAACTTGCCATATATTTCCCGCCTGCAAAATTCTGGTGCAAATACTATGTGATATTTGAATTCCATTTACTGTGCGATAAACTTTGTACATCTGTAGTTTTAACCTACTGTGTTCGTCGGAAACGTGGTTGGCGGACCATGCGTTGCTACAGCACTGGATGTTTTTCTTGCATCTGAATATTTCCGAAAAATCACCGGCCAAACCGGTGGTATTTTGCCATGAAGAAGGACAAAAAAAACTCCCGTGACTTTACAGCGCCGGGAGTTTTTAATTTTTACGAATGAACTGTCAAGTTATCCGTTACAGCAACCGCCTCCGCAATTGCAGCCGCAGCCGAAATATTTCTTGATGGTTTCGACAACCAGTTCAGGGGTGAAACCGAATTTTTCAGCAAGTACACTATATGGTGCGGACGCGCCGAAAGTATCCACTCCGATCGCCAGCCCGTCTCTGCCGACAAAACGATGCCAGCCGAAAGTGCAGCCTGCTTCGATCGAAACACGATTCAAGCAGTAACTCGGCAGAACCGATTCCTGATAGTCAACGTCCTGCTTCAGGAATAACTCCTGCGACGGCATGGACACCACTCTGACCTTGATGCCTTTGGCGCGGATCAAATCGGCGGCCTTAAGCGCCAGGTTGACTTCAGAACCGGTAGCAATCATGATTATATCGAAATCTTCATCATCACTGAGCACGTAAGCGCCTTTGGCGACATCAATTCTGGCTGCCATTTCCGGGGTAAACGGAGCGAGATCCTGGCGGGTAAGCAGAATTGCGACCGGGCCTTTGGCTTGCAACGCCGCAGCCCAGGCATGAGCAACTTCATGAGCTTCCGCGGGACGGAGCACGGTAACGCCGGGAATCGAACGCAGCATCGCCATCTGTTCGATCGGTTCGTGAGTCGGGCCGTCTTCGCCGACATAGAATGAGTCATGGGTAAATACATAGATTTCATGCAGTCCCTGAATTGACGCCAGACGGATTGCCGGTTTCATATAATCAGAGAATACGAAGAAAGTGGAAGTGTAAGGAATAATAGTTTCGTACAGAGCCATACCGTTGGCGGCCATGCCCATCGCCAGTTCGCGCACACCGAAATGGAAATTGCATCCGCCGCGATTTTCAGGATTGAAATCGGCAGCACCTTTAATGTCGGTCTTGGTGGACGGCGCGAGGTCGGCGGCACCGCCGATAAGTGACGGTACGAGCGCGGCGGCACGCTGAAGAACTTCACCGCCTGAAGCGCGGCTGGCAATCGGCTTGCTGACCGGAGTTACTTTAAGAAGCTCTTCCAGGATATTTTCCGGAACAGTACGGTTGAGCATTTTAGAAATAAGTTCGGCTTTGTCCGGATTATCATTGATATATGCCTGGAATTTCTTGTCCCATCCGGCGGCTTCCGTTATAAGAGACTCGACACGTTTATCGATGAATGCTTTAACTTCCGGCATCACAAAGAACGGTTCCGCAGGCATACCGAGGTTTTTCTTGGTAGCTTCGACTTCTTCCACTCCGAGCGGTTCGCCGTGCGCTGAAGATTTACCCTGCTTGTTGGGTGCGCCGAAACCGATCTTGGTTTTGCCGATGATCAAGGTAGGGCGGCCATCGGAAACAACCGCCTCGGACAGCGCCTTGTCGCACTGTTCGATATCATTGGCATTGGCGACATTGATTATGCGCCATTCGTATGCGGTAAATCTGGCGCCTACGTCTTCAGAAAACGAGAGGTTGGTTGAACCTTCGATGGTGATTGAATTATCGTCATAGAAACAGATGATGTTGTCAAGTTTCTGATGTCCGGCGAGAGAGGCGGCTTCGGCAGTAGCGCCTTCCATCATGCAGCCGTCGCCGCAGATGACGAATATCTTGTTGTCAACCAGTCCGGTTTTGTCCAGGCCGGTTTTGGCGGCAAAGTATTTGTTTGCCATGGACATTCCGACAGCTGAAGCAAAACCGCTGCCCAGCGGACCGGTGGTGATATCGGCTCCGGCGGTATGATTATATTCCGGATGTCCCGGAGTCTTGCTGCCCCACTGTCTGAACGCCTTGAGTTCGTCCATTGGCAGACCGTAATCGAACAGGTGAAGCAGCGAATATTCCAGCATGGAACCATGTCCGGCGGAAAGGATAAATCTGTCGCGTCCCAGCCATTTGGGGTTCTTCGGATTGTGTTTCATGTATTTGTACCACAACGTGAACGCGATGTCGGCACATCCCATCGGCATGCCGGGATGGCCGGATTTAGCCTTCTGAACGGCTTCAGCGGACAATACGCGAATTGTATTCGCCGCAAGTTTTGACAATTGCAAGTCGAGCATCTTCTAAACATCCTTTCTTTTTATTGAATCTGATTGGAAATTTTAACTAAATAAGATAATTTCATTAGAGAACATTTACAAACGATAAATTAAGCAGATAATGGAAAACTGAAAGACAAACAGGCGCCAAAGTGATGCCTGGATGTTTTTGAATATAGTAACAACTAAAAAAGGTTCATATACGAAAAATGGCGGAACGGTTCATTACATCCACTCTTAACAAAAAAGACGCAACCCGTGACAATACGCTCAGACCGTTAAAGTTCGCCGACTTTCCCGGACAGGTAAAAGTAAAAGAAAGAGTAGAACTCTATGTTGAAGCCGCTAAAGGCAGAAATGAACCGCTCGGACATCTGTTGCTCAGTGGACCGCCGGGACTCGGCAAGACTACCCTCGCCTATATCATCGCACACGAAAAAGGCGCTAATATTAAATCATCCAGCGGACCGGTGATTGAAAAACCCGGCGACCTGGCAGGACTCCTGACCTCGCTCGAAGAAGGCGACATCCTGTTCATTGACGAAATCCACCGTTTGAATACTACAGTGGAAGAGTATCTTTACAGCGCAATGGAGGATTTCTTCATTGACATCATGATTGACCAGGGACCGGGAGCGCGTTCTGTACGGTTGAACGTTCCGCGCTTCACCCTGCTTGGAGCAACTACTCGCCAGGGCATGCTGTCCGCACCGCTGCGCTCACGTTTTGCCCTCGCCTGCCGGCTGGATTATTACAAGGTGGAAGATTTGGAAACCATTATCTGCCGATCTGCCGGTATTCTCGGCATTAAAATAGATCAGGAAGGTGCTCACGAAATCGCGCGCCGCTGCCGCGGCACTCCGCGTATCGCCAACAATCTACTGTGCTGGGCCAGAGATTATGCCCAAGTCAGGGCAGACAGCGCCATAACCGGAAAAACCGCATCCGCCGCGCTGACGATGCTTGATATTGACAATGAAGGTCTGGATGAAATGGATAACCGGATACTGGAAGTCATTATCCAGAATTACAACGGCGGCCCGGTCGGCATTAAAACCATTTCCGTGGCGGTAAGTGAAGATGAAGGCACCATTGAGGATGTCTACGAACCGTTCCTGATTCAGGAGGGATATCTGATGCGGACCCCGCAGGGCCGCGTGGCAACCAATAAAGCAAGAGAAAAACTCGGGCTTCCCCCGGTACACTATCGCAAATCAAAATCTGATTCTGCTCAACCCGAGCTTTTTCAGTAGTTTTACCCTCGACCATGATGTGATCGAGGGCATCAATGTTTTACCTTAAAACTTAAACTCCACAATGCCTGCTTCCGTCAGAGTACCTGATACAACGTATCCGGCCCCGACGGCAGTCACGGTTAGCACAATTGGTTTGCCGTTGAACTTATACGACATCGGTTTACGATCCAGTCTGAACTCAAATTCTCCGCGATGGGCCAAGTGCAATATTAACTCGTCATTACCGCCGCCGACCTGAACAATCTTAATATTTCCGTCCAATACCTGGGGATATTCGGCAGCATACCGGTTCACTGCGAACAGACGGCTGGAATGCGGCGGCATTTCCACCGCAAAAGCGTCCCGTTCAACGGTGACGGCTTCATTGTTCCATATATCGCTCAATAAGTATGTACCAGTCGTCAGACCAAGTTCGGCAAAACTGAATCCGATTGTCTGCGGACAGTCTTGAGTGTTGAACAGCGCAACAGTCCGCAACGGCAGTCGCGGATTGTCTTCCAGCAGTGAAAAATGCGCGCTTTTTAGATACCACACAGCCGGAGCATCGTCTGTCTCCCTGTAACGATGACCGGCAAAATAAACATCCTGCCCGTTGTTCGGGCAGCAGACTGCTTTTCTCAGAATTTTGAATCGCGGATTGTCCTGCGGTTCATTGTACAACCAGCCTGCAATCTCCACCATTGACCGGGAAATCAGACAGTAGTTAATGCACAGCATCGCTTCAGTGTCCGACAATCCGGGAAACAGTCCGACCGAATCACTGTTCGGCACAATCAGGTCGCCAACCTGCAGGGCAAAACACGCGGTCCCCCACAGAAAATTAGTTTTCACATGCTCCCAGTTACCGGAACCAATATCAATCCCATAACGGTAATTGGTAAAGAATTCACCGAGGAACGGATTGGCCATAACGATATCGCAGCCGGTCTGAAGATAGCCGTCCGCCGGAATCCGTTTCCGGATTTCCTTCAGCCACCACTCGCGCCACTGGTATCCGGAACACTCATGATACGCCAGCAGAGAGTGACTGTCTTCAAACACATACGACCAGAAATCCTGTTTGACACCGCAAAACCCGGACTCAACCAGAAAATAGTCCAAAGCCCGGCACATATATTCTCTGACCTCCGGCTTGCTGACATCCAGCACCCGACGATTCGGAGTACGGTATGAGTAATCAACAAACCATTCCGGATGATCCTTAGCCAGCGGAACGACATCCGGCAGCGCGCCGCCGATCCAAACCGCCGGTTTCAATCCGGTCTGCCTGACTTTATCGGTAAAATCTTTCAATCCGGCAGGAAATTTGTCTTTCGCCACTCCGGCTTCCCCCTCGTAAGGCATACCCAATCCATGAGCACTGGTTTTATCGGTGGCAAGCGCAGCATAACCATCATCCACCTGCATCCACTGAACTGTCGGAAAATGATCCGCCAGAAACTCAGCGGTCTTGAGCAGTTTTTTCTGCGTAATATCGCGGTAAATACCGTCGTTCCACGATCCCCACACCAGAGAATGGCGATTGATACCGGTCGCGCCATACATCGGCGGCAGTTTTTTACGCAGAGCGGCGACATAGCGTACAAAAATTTTCTGCAGTTCGTCCGCGCAGTCAACCGTTCCCAGATACCATGCATCTTTCAGTACAGCCCCCACCTTAAAGTCCAGATGGGAAACACCTTTGAAAGAGGATAGCACATCAAGGCGGATACCGTCTGCGTCATGTTGAACCAGATAGTTATGAAAGAACACCCGCTGACTGAGAGTGCCATGAACAACACCTCTGTGACGGTGATAGTTTGAAAGCAGGATTGCCGGGAACGGCTGGTACGGCGAAGCGCCGATCCGGTCAGATACCACGCCTGGATCAGCCCAGCGGTTGCCGGCAAGCGTATCGAATTCCGACGCCTGCGCCATCTCCTGCGTCCGCTTCAAATCAATTTTGATCCCCATCCGACTGTAAATCCGGGGATTTTCGACATGGTAAAAATAATCATCAGGCGCGTCCGCATCAAACGTTATTCCGCCGAGTTCAAGGCCGAGTTCAGTCAATTCCAGTGTCCTACCGCTGAGATTGCGAATTGAGCGTTCAGCAGTTAATTCCCCCTCCCCCTGCGAAATGAAAAAATCCTCTTTAAACAGCGCGTCATATTCGAACGTCAGATGTATCAGGCTTTTTTTTAAATTTACTCTTTCGGCATGGCGGTCCGGCGTTATCTTTTTACCAGATACAATCGCATACGGTTTAAATGTAATAGCACTGGAATTTTCCAGACACGACCGCATCAATTCACTAAATTCATTCATCTAAATATTTCCATATTGTTTTAAATTAATCATTGGTGATGATATTGAAGTAATATAATAAAGCACATGGCTGGATAAGTCAACAAAATCATAAACTGGTATACTTGCTAGCTTATCACTTGAATTTAGCTGTACGATTTTTAATCGCCGTAACGGTCTCATCAATACTCATTTCTCCGTCAAAAAAGCGGCCAAACACCGGATTCAGCACCCTCCCCTGCGCGTCCGCGCTAAAAAAACGACTTTCATAAAAATATTCCGCGGTATTTACCTCGTCCAGCATTCCCGGATAGTCAATCCGGTATTTTCCCCGGATTATGGACAGACCGTCAGTCTGTCCGTAAAACGGCAGCATCAAACACTGTTCCGCCAGTATCTGCTGACCCTGATCTGAAATAAAAAAATCGCCGGCAGCCAGCAGTGACGTCCGATCTTTCCGGCGTTTCCCGAAAGCCAGCAACCGCGGCAGAAGCTGTGATCCGCCGGCAGTTGAAATACTGTTTGTGGTAAAAAAAACATTATTCTCCAGACTGGCGGACACAACCGGCATGAACTGAGAGAAAAATTCGCAGATAAGCGACCTGCCGCTCAAGAAGTTTTTGAAATCCTGAATAGAATCCAATCCCAGATGCCGGGAGACATCAGAACGCAGAAATTCCAGGAACGCTTTCACTTCTTCAAAATCCAGATTTACACCTTCAGCACCAATGATTCGACGCTCAATCCGGAATAAGTGGTTATGCAGCGAATGCAGTACTGGATTGACTGCCAGGCCGGGAGCAATCTTCCGGCATTGCCGGATCCATGCCGCCAGACATCGCCAATCCGACCGGAGCGGCGGTTCCGGCAGATGGTATGCTTTGACTATTTCCATATTAATCCCGCGCAAGCAGCCAATCAGTCCAACCGGCAATACATCGTAACCGCCGAATGCCGTGGCACAAAACTGCCGTACGCTGCGCACCATAACCGGATTCAGGCAATTCCACGTGCCTGCTTCAAACCATGCTGAAGGCAGCCCGTCACAGCGCAATTCCGGCATGAATTTCAAGTTAAATACCGACACCAGCGCCAGATCCCATTGGCTGGCACGCATTGTAACGGCCGGAACATTGAATTTGCAGATGATTTTAATACGGGGATTGGCACGCTCAAGCTCGGTGAAAAATACACGCCAGCCCGTCACCTGTTCCGGCAGCAAATCATCAACACAGAAAACCAGTTCCTCTGGATTACATTTTCCGTATTGTGAACTTGAAGCTGATTTTCCGCCGGCCACAAAGGTTCCACGTTGCGGGAACTGCACAAGAATACCACGCTGACAAAGCTTCTTGACTGCACGGCGCACCGTCAACCGCTGCACTTCAAAGATTCCGGCCAACTGCCGCTCGGAAATGAGTTTCTGACCAGGGTTAAAACCGTTGTCAGCGATATGACGGACTATTGCAGTGATAATTGCGTCCTGCTTCTTCCGTGATTTTTTGCCTGGACATTTATATTTCATTTAAAACTTCGGCGTTTGAAGCAGCAGCATTACATCAAATATTCAGCAGCAGGCCTTTCAGATATTGGCTTTCAGGAAAGTGGAGCGATACTGCATGATCAGGAGCCTGGGAGAAACGTTTGATAATGTGTGCATCCATTCCAGCGTCCAGCGCACCATCAGCCGTAATCTTCAGGAATAACTCAGGCACCATCAGGCCGGAACATGAGAACGTATAAAGCTGTCCGCCGGGATTCAGCAGTTGAAAGCCCAGAATGGCAATGTCTTTATAGCCGCGGCAGGCCTTGTCCATGTGATTTTTCGCGTCCGCAAATTTTGGGGGATCCAGCACAATGACATCGAATTTACGACCTTCTGCTCTGAATTTACGCAGCAGACAGAATACGTCGGCCTCGATATTTTCATAGCGCTTTTCATCAATGCCGTTCAACTGCATATTTTCAGAGCCTTGCGCCAGCATCGGCGCGGATGAGTCGACATTGGTCACCATGGCCGCGCCGCCCAGGGCGGCGGCAACGCCGAAGCCGCCGGTATAAGAAAAGCAGTTGAGCACGGTTTTGCCGACTGCATGTTTATACAAATAGTCGCGGTTGTCGCGCTGGTCCAGGTAAAATCCGGTTTTATGGCCCTGTCGGACATCAACGTAAAATTTTTGTGCATGTTCGCGGATTTCGATCTTTGCCGGCGGTTCTTCGCCATACAGCAGTCCGGCTGTTTCTGTAAGTCCTTCTTTCAGGCGCACGGCGACGTCGGAACGCTCATAAATGCCTTTGCAGGCGGTAAGTTCGGCCAGCAGTTCGATAATAAGCGGCTTATGCAGTTCCACTCCGGATGCCAGAAATTGTACTACCAGGAAATCGCCGTAACGGTCAACAATCAGTCCCGGCAATCCGTCGGACTCGGCGGCAATGATACGATAAGCGGTGAAATCAGTACCAATGCCGGAAAGTCTTTGCCGGAACTCCAGTGCTTTGACGATTTTACGCCGGAAAAAATCACGGTCAATATTTTCATCTTTATCGAACGTCCAGGCGCGTACTGTGATCTGTGAATCAGGGGAATACGAACCGCGAGCCAGCCAGTCATTGCCGATGCTGACGATATCAACGGTTTCGCCGCGACCAGGCTTGCCTTCGACTTGTTTGATTGCACCGGAAAATATCCACGGATGATGACGTTGTAAAGATTTTTCGCGACCTTTTTCCAGAATAACTTTTTTCATAATGCCTTTTCTATGTTAAAATTATGATTTGTCTGTTATAAATAAATGTCAAGAGGTATAAGATACCGCGTTAACACCACTTTTGCCAGTCTGAGATTAATTTATAATTTCTTCGGTCAACGATAATTTTAATCATGTTTGCATTGAACCAGTAAATATCATGACTATATTGTTTTAGGATTTAATTTCTGGAGAATTTGTATGCTTTTAAAAAAATACGCCTTAATCGCCTGCTCTGTTGTGGGAGTAATCGTTCTTCTGTTGTGGCTGTCAGGAACTTTTTCGACAAAGATTTCCATGAAGACAGTTCCGCCTGAACCGCGTAATATTAATGGCATGATTGTAAATGTCCGCCTGGCAAAATTACCTTTACTTGAGTCCGCGACTGGAAGTATTCAAGCAGTACACGAAACCACGATTTCCTCCAAACTTCCGGCCAGGGTGACAGAGATGAATATTAAAGCCGGCCAGACTGTCAACAAAGGCGAGGTACTGTTGCGGCTGGATGACGCTGAATTGCAGGCAAAACTGCAAAAGGCAAAATCAAATGTAGTAATGGCGGAGGCCGCTCATGCTCAGGCTGTTCTCGACGAACGCAGATTCGGTACTTTATTGATGTCGCAAGCGACCAGCCGGCAGTTATATGAAAACGCCGCAACCAGGCTTAAATCTGCTGATGCTGAACTGAGAATGGTCCGCGAAACGGTTAAAGAAGTCCAGTCCCTGCTTGACTATACGGTCATTGCCGCGCCGATGGATGGAATTGTCATAGATAAAAAAGTTGACGTAGGTGATACCGTAATGCCTGGACAGATACTGCTCAAGCTGTATGATCAGAAACAGATGCAGATAGTTGCCAGTGTCAGGGAATCACTTACCTTTAAACTTAAAGTCGGACAAAATATTGGAGTCCGTGTTGATGCGCTGAACAGACTTTGCAGCGGCACAGTAAGTGAAATTGTTCCAGAGTCAAATTCAGCCAGCAGAACTTTTTTGGTAAAAGTAACCGGCCCATGTCCCGCCGGTATTTATACAGGCATGTTCGGCCGCATTCTGATTCCTCTTGAAAATGAAGAGGTATTGTTGATTCCATGCCGGGCTATCAGAAATGTCGGACAACTGGAACTGGTTGATGTTGCCGTTGCCGGCCATGCGGTTCGCCGGTCGGTCAGGGCCGGCAGAAAATTCGGCGAGGAAATTGAAGTACTCTCAGGGTTGCGACAGAATGAACAGGTGATTGTTGCTGAGTCCGATTCTTTGCATAAGGATACGGACAATGGAAAATAACTCCGGCTTACAGCCGTTAAGAGAACATCGTTTTACGGACAATATCGTCAGGATTTTTCTGAACTCCAATCTGTCTTTGATTCTGATTCTGCTGGCAGTAATTATCGGCCTGACCGCATTGTTTATGACACCCCGCGAGGAGGACCCTCAGATTGTGGTTCCGCTGGCCGATGTCTATGTAAATTTTCCCGGACATTCCGCCGCTGAAGTCGAACAAATGGTCACTACGCCTTTGGAAAAAATCCTTTATCAGATTGACGGAGTGGAATATGTTTATTCAATGAGCCGGCAGGACCAGGCAATAATTACGGTAAGATTTTTTGTTGGAGAAGACCGTGAACGCAGCCTGGTAAAACTATATAAAAAAATCCAGGAAAACCTGGATATCGTCCCGCCGGGCCTAGCCGGATGGGTAATTAAACCGGTTGAAATAGACGATGTACCGATTGTAACCATGACCCTGACTTCCGCCGCGGCTGATGATATGGAGTTGCGCCGGACTGCGGAGGAGGTTATCCGGCAACTAACAGATGTTAAAGATGTTTCACGGGCTTATGTGGTCGGCGGTCGCCCGCGCAAGGTACAGATATACATGGACCCGGACCGGATGGCGGCATATCAGGTATCGCCACTGGAACTGCAAAGCGCTGTCGAAAGCTTTAATCTATCCCTGACGGCTGGCGATTTTCGCAGCAGAGATAATCTTATTCAGATTGCGGCAGGAAGCCCGGTTGAAGACGCCAGCCAGTTGCAAAACATTGTTGTCGCGGTATCTGACGGACACCCGGTTTTTCTTAAAGATGTTGCCAAAATAGTGGACGGACCGGAGGAAATCAGCAATTACGTGCGGCATGGCTGGGGACCCGCCGGAAACGTCACTCAACACCGGCATTTTCCGGGAACTGCTCTTGGGGGATATCCTGTCGCCGTGACAGCTTCTGAATTTAAAAATGCCGCTTCGCCAGCGGTTACGATTGCCATTGCCAAGAAGAGAGGAGCAAATGCAGTTTGGATTGCTGATGCCGTATTGCAGAAAGCAGACACCATTAAACAGACGATTATCCCCCAGGATATGGAACTGATTGTCACCCGTAATTCCGGCTTGACTGCAGATGAGAAGGTCAATGAGCTGGTTTGGGCGCTGGTTGCCGCAATTATCATTATTACTGTGCTTTTGTCAATCGGACTGGGATGGCGCGAGGCCATGATTGTGGCGATGGCGGTACCGGTGGTTTTCGGCTTGACGCTGGCGGTAAATATGCTGCTCGGCTTTACCATCAACCGGGTCACTTTATTCGCACTGATATTGGCGCTGGGGCTGCTGGTGGACGACCCGATTGTGGATGTAGAAAATATTTCACGCCATTTTGACCGTATGAAAAAAGCTTCACGGAATATCGTTTTGGCGGCAGTTGCTGAAATCCGTCCACCGCTGATTATTGCCACGCTGGCAGTAATTATCAGTTTTCTGCCGATGTTTTTTATTACTGGAATGATGGGTCCGTATATGCGCCCGATGGCTTTAAACGTTCCTGTGACGATGATTATGTCCATGCTGGTGTCTTTCACGATAACGCCGTGGTTTGCTTACCATGTGCTAAAATGCAAGTACACGAAAAAAGCTTTGGCAAGCAATATAAGCCGTGCCCCGCAGGAGAACATGGAGGATATCAGACAAACACGCCTTTATAAATTCTTTTATCCGTTGATGGAGCCGTTGATGCACTCCCGCCGCAATGCATGGATTTTCCTGATGATAATAGCAATGTTGACCTTTGGCGCGATGTGGTTGGGAGTGGTTCGCGGCATACCGTTGAAAATGCTCCCTTTTGACAACAAAAATGAACTGCTTCTCCTGCTGGATATGGATGAAGGAACAACGCTGGAAAGAACTGATGCCGCAGTGCGCGATTTTGAAAATTATCTGGCTGGAATTCCGGAAGTCGTCGATTACATCAGCTATGTCGGGGTGCCGTCACCGATTGATTTTAACGGACTGGTCCGTCATTATTATATTCGCCAGGGCGATAACCGGGCGGAAATCAGAATAAATCTGGCCGATAAAAACAACCGAAAATTACAAAGCCACGGAATTGGATTACGCATGCGGGATGCATTGCAGAAAATAGCGAACAGGCATAACGTTAAAATGAAGCTGGTCGAAACACCGCCAGGACCGCCTGTGATTGCCAGCGTTACCGCTGAAGTATATGGGCCGCCTGACAGCACGTATCAGAATATATTATCTGCAGCCGATACTGTAAAAGCCCGTCTTGCCGCCGAACCTGGCGTGGCTGATCTTGACGATGTGCGCGAAGCACCTCGTACAAAATTCACTTTTGTGCCGGACAATGAAAAAGCCGCTATGCATGGAATCAGTACGGCAACCATCGCCGGCACCATTAAAGCGGCGCTGGCTGGTACAGCCTCAGGAATAATCCACAGCGCAACTGAACTCAATCCTTTAATCATCGAACTGCGGCTCCCAGTCGCGCAACGTACCGGCCTGTCTGATTTAGCCGGAATATATGTCAAAGGTAAAACTGGACAGACGGTTCAATTATCTGAGATCGGCCATTGGAGAAAATCGCGGGTCGACCAGCAGATATATCATAAAAATCTTCGCCGCGTGGCATATGTTTTTGCAGAAACTGTCGGACGACCGCCGGCGGATGTCGTTGTCGATGTGCAAAGCGATAAAACCAGTTTCAAAAACTCCGTAAAACATAGTAAAAAAGACGCCGGCATCGGATGGGTCGACAATACACCCGCAAAACCTGTGTCTAAACGCACATTCCTCGCCGCAGGCGGCGGCATAAAATGGGCTGTTCCCGATAATTATGACGTAACATTCTCGGGCGAAGGCGAATGGAAAATCACTTTGGATGTGTTTCGCGACCTGGGTTTGGCATTTGCGGCGGCGCTGATTGGAATTTACATTCTGCTGGTCGCACAAACCGGGTCTTTCGCTCTTCCCGCGGTAATAATGCTGGCAATACCGCTCACCGTATTGGGCGTCATGCCGGGATTCTGGTTACTAAACGTCGTCAGTGCTCAAAGCATCGGCGGGTTTCTCAATCCTGTATACTTCACTGCCACTGGTATGATTGGCATGATTGCACTGTCTGGAATTGTTACCCGTGATTCAATCATCCTGGTTGATTTTATTCATTTGTCCCTGGCTCGCGGCAGAACATTATTTGACGCAATCATGGAAAGCCGGGTCGTGCGATTACGCCCGATTCTGCTGACCGCCGGTGCCGCCATGTTCGGCGCTGTTCCGATTATTTTAGACCCTATTTTCTCCGGACTCGCATGGGCATTGATTTTCGGACTGTTCGCATCAACGATTTTTACATTATTCGTGATTCCTGTTGCTTACTGGCTGATATATGCTAATAAGCCAGGGCACGGGCTCCCTGAATCTGCAATGGAACATGACAAGGAAAAAACTGCCATCGATGTAAAATTTTGAGATTGATTTGCCGCAAATAAAAAGGTGTAAAAATATTTTCCAGATATCAAACTAATAGTTTAATACGCATATCCATGGCTTGTCCTCAGCGGCAGCCGCTCCACCTCCGCAGTCGCGGAAATATCTTTAATAAAGACGAAAAATCCGGTTATGATTGAGCATAATCATTCATAGGCTGACAAGCCATCCAGGAAAATGTGCAACCAAACAATGATTTCTTGCGAGATATGCATTATGCGCCGCATTTATTTACGGTTCCATTGTTTTTTGGATTTTAATCTTGTAATATTTTAGTGCAGAGTTATTATATTTACATATTTGAATGAAAATTGCTATGTAGTCGTTTATTTTTTTGCGTGGATTTAAGCTCTGCCGAGCTTAACAGGAGACCATCGTGGCAGCAATAAAAAAAGACAAGCATCTCACTCTTGCGAGGGATGCATTTATTTCGTCTGCAGCCAGTAACAGTATACTCGTAGATCGGAATTTTTCACTCGTCCTGGGAGGGCCTCTCTTCCAGCTTCTGCGCCGGGCGCATTTGTCCGACGATGCCCCGACGCTGGTACGCAAACGCATTATAATCATTTCGCTGTTCGCATGGCTGCCGCTACTGATACTCTCGGCTTTGGAAGGACAGTTGCTGGGCGGTAATGCCGCCGTACCTTTTCTCATGGATGTGGAAGTCCATATCCGCTTCCTCGTGGCAATCCCGCTGTTAATCATTGCCGAGCTTGTGGTACACCGGCGCATGCATACACTGGTGGAGCAATTTCTGGAACGGGATTTAATTCCTGAGAGCGACCTGACGCGGTTCAATACCGCCATCACGTCAGCATTGCGGCTGCGCAACTCGATACTCGCAGAGCTGCTGTTAATCGCATTAGTTTATATTGCCGGTATCATGATCATTTGGCGACAGTACATGGCATTAACCGCGGTTACATGGTATGCGACACCGTCTGGCGCTGGTTCAACACTCTCGCTCGCCGGAATGTGGTTTGCCTACGTCAGTCTGCCGGTCTTCCAGTTCCTGCTGATCCGCTGGTATTTTCGATTGTTCATCTGGATGCGCTTTCTCCGGCAGGTATCACGCATCAAATTAAAATTGATACCCACGCATCCTGACCGCGTCGGCGGCCTGGGATTCCTCTCCAATACGGTTTACGCCTTCGCTCCACTCGCATTAGCGCACGGCGCACTGCTTGCCGGGATGTTCGCCAACCGTATTTTTTACATGGGAGCCAAACTTACCGATTTCAAGATGGAAACCGCATCCCTCGTCATCTTTCTCTTTTGCGTAGTCATCGGCCCGCTTTTGATGTTTGCTCCTCAGCTCGCAGAGGCAAAGCGGAGGGGTATTCGTGAATATGGTACGCTGGCCCAATGTTATGTACGCGAATTCGACAATAAATGGTTACGGGGCGGTGCGTCGGCGGATGAGCCTTTGCTGGGGAGCAGCGACATCCAGTCTCTCGCAGATCTGGGGAATAGTATCGAGGTGGTAAAGACCATGAAGAGCGCACCTGTTACGAAAGATTCCATCCTTCTACTGCTGGCCGCTATACTTGCGCCGATTGTGCCGCTGGCACTTACCATGATGCCGCTGGAAGAACTGCTGAAAAAGCTGCTTGGCATATTATTTTAAGGACTTGAATTAGCAAAATAATCAAAGGGGATAAAAACATGGCTGAACAGAAAATAATCGATGTCGCGGAGCAGAAGCGCTTGAATGATGCACGCAATACTGGAATTCCCTGGAAAAAATGGGGGCCCTATCTCAGCGAAAGACAATGGGGCACAGTCCGCGAAGACTACAGCGAGAACGGCAATGCCTGGGACTATTTTACGCATGACCAATCGCGTTCAAGGGCCTACCGGTGGGGCGAAGACGGGCTAGGAGGAATCAGCGATGAAAAGCAACGGCTGTGTTTTGCCCTCGCTCTGTGGAACGAAAAGGACCCTATTCTGAAGGAGCGTCTCTACGGGCTCACCAACAGCGAAGCAAACCATGGGGAGGACGTGAAAGAGTACTATTTTTATATCGACAGCACCCCCACTCACTCTTACATGAAGTATTTATACAAATACCCGCAGCGGGAATTCCCATACAGCGAACTTATCGAAAAGAACCGGGGCCGTTCACGGGATGAAATGGAGTATGAACTGCTTGATACCGGAGTCTTTGACGAAGACCGCTATTTTGACGTATTCATGGAATACGCCAAGACAGGACCGGAAGACGTACTCATTCGCATCACGGTTTATAATCGCGGACCGGAAACCGCCAGGCTTCGTCTTTTGCCGACGCTGTGGTTCCGGAACACATGGTCATGGGGCGAGAACAATGAAAAACCTTCGCTGCGCGAGGCTGGTGCAGGCGTCATTAAAGCTTCACATCATGAATTTGGCGAGTACTGGTTTTACTGCGATGGAGCTGCGGAACTGCTCTTCACCGAAAATGAAAGCAATTCACAGCGTCTCTTCAAACAACCCAACGCTTCGCCTTACGTCAAAGATGCATTCCACTCTTACATCATTTCCGGACAGGACAATGCGGTAAATCCTGCTAAGGAGGGAACCAAAGCAGCGGCCCACTATGTGCTTGAAATACCTGGCGGAGGCAGCCGGACGATCTGTTTGCGGCTGGCATCAAATCAGCTAGACAATGCCTTCAAAGGCTTTAATGACATATTTGAAAGCCGAATAAGGGATGCGGACGAATTTTACCAGAGGATTACGCCGCAATCGTTGAATGAGGATGAGCGCCGCGTACACCGTCAGGCACTGGCAGGAATGCTGTGGAGCAAGCAGTTCTACTACTTCGATCTGGAGAAATGGTTGTTGGAGCATAAAAGTCACCCGTTGCTCGATTCCTCTCCTCAAGGCATGCGAAACGCTGAATGGTTTCACATGCTCAATGCCGACGTGATCTCGATGCCTGACAAGTGGGAATATCCGTGGTATGCGGCCTGGGATCTTGCCTTCCACACGATTACCCTGTCACTGGTCGATTTCGATTTCGCCAAAGAGCAGCTTCTGCTGATGCTGCGCAGCCTCTATGCCCACCCTAACGGGCAGATTCCAGCCTATGAATGGAATTTCAGCGATGTGAATCCACCGGTGCATGCCTGGGCTACGCTCTACCTCTACAAGTACGAGCGCGGTCTGGGCCGCGCTGACCTTCGTTTCCTGGAACGGGCATTTCAGGGTTTGATGCTTAACTTCAACTGGTGGGTGAACCGGAAGGATCCAGCCGGACGCAACGTATTCGCCGGGGGATTTCTGGGACTGGACAACATCGGCGTATTCGACCGCAGTGCACAGCTTCCTACCGGCGGAACTCTGGAGCAGGCGGACGGGACGGCGTGGATGGCGTTCTATTGCCAGTGCATGCTGGAAATAGCCCTTATTCTTTGCGAACACGATGAAATTTACGAGGAGGTCGCTTTCAAGTTCGTCCAGCATTTCATTTGGATTGCTTATGCCATGGACCGCATCGGCGAGAATGCAGACGAGATGTGGGATGAAGAGGACGGATTCTTTTATGATCTGCTGAGGCTGCCGGACGGACAGACCATGCGCTTGAAAGTACGGTCAATGGTGGGGCTGCTGCCACTGTGCGCCTCCACTGTCTTCGAGAAGGACGCAGCAACACGGTATCCCAAACTGACGGAACTGATAGTGCTGTTCCGGAAACGCCATCCGGAAGTAATGACACAGGTGGCCCCGGAGGGCTTCATCGGCTATAAAGGACGGCGTCTCCTGTCGATTCTCAGCAAGCAGAAGCTGGAAAGGGTGCTTTCCTACATGCTCGACGAGAATGAGTTTCTAGGGCCGTACGGTATCCGTTCCCTCTCTAAATATCATCAAGATCATCCGTTCACGTTCATGGCCGGGCAGCAGGAGTTTAAGGTGCCGTATCAGCCAGGCGAGTCCAACACCGGGATGTTTGGAGGAAACTCCAATTGGCGGGGCCCGGTCTGGATGCCTGTCAATGTGCTGGTGATACGCGCACTGTTGAATTTGTACTCTTTCTACGGCGACGATTTCAAGGTCCAGTGTCCGACCGGTTCGGGGAAATACATGACACTCTTCGAGGTATCGCAGGAGATTGCAAGCCGGCTCTCGGGAATTTTCCTGCGCGACGCTAACGAACGGCGTCCGGTCTACGGCGGGACTGCCAAGTTCCAGGAAGATCCGCACTGGCGCGATCTGATCCTTTTTTATGAGTATTTTCACGGGGACAACGGAGCAGGGCTGGGAGCCAGTCACCAGACGGGGTGGACCGGCCTGGTCGCCCAGATGATGGACTTCTTCGGGCGTATGGACGGCAAAACGATGCTGGAGACCGAACGCGAACACATTCAGGAAAAGCTCGTAAAGGGACAAGTGGGCGGAGAACAGATTAAATAAAAAGCCCACAAATATTAAGAAGAATGTTGAGGTGGAACGGATAAAGCAAGTTTAAAATTCGCTATTGAAATGATTGATTTCATAAAAAAACCGAATGAGGATTCTGTCCACAAGTGGAATATACGGCTGCAACGTGACAGGAGGAATCGTTGGCGTGAGAAAGTATATTTATGATGTTTTCGGGGATGAGGTCAACACCGCGTCAAGGATGGAGTCAAATAGTTTACCTATGAGAATTAATGTTTCAGAAAGTACTTATAATTTAGTTGGAGAAGGGGACGTTTTTTCGATAATTTACCGTATGGTATTGTGATATCTTGTATTAAATTTTGAATGGATTATATTCACATATCGATTCGTGAATATTGGCGAAACCATTAACATCTAATTAAAAATAAGGATGCATCCAAATGAAGTTGTTCACCAGAATAATGTTAATTGTTACGTGTTGTGCCTCCATGAGTCTGGCCGCTGAAGACCTTGGCAAGCCTGTTTCCGGCAGTGATTGGAAAGTTCCAGACATCGGAATGGAATTCGTCTGGATAAAAGCACTAAACTGCTGGGTTGGAAAGTATGAAGTGACGAACCTGGAGTACAGGAAGTTCAAACCTGATCACGACAGCAGAAGCTATGACGGCAACTCTATGAATGGCGACAAACAGCCTGTAGTATATGTAAACTTTAACGATGCAGTCGAATACGCAAAATGGCTGACTGAACGGGAACAGAAAGCCGGACGTATACCAGCCGGATACAGTTACCGTCTGCCTACCCAGGCTGAATGGACAACATTCTGCCAGTGTGGCGACAACCGCAAATTCCCATGGGGGAAATCAATGCCACCTCAATATGGGCATTATGCGATGAGTAATGATGGTTTTCCTGTAACCTGTCCGGTGGAAAAGAGCGGAATGAACGACTGGGGTTTGTATGGTGTCGGCGGCAACGTCTGGGAATGTACGGTAAAGTCGGCATCTGATATGTCTTTTGCCGGCTGGCGCGGCGCTGCATGGTTCACTGATGAGCATCCCGACTACATGAGCTCAACTTACACCCACAGACACAGCGAGTCCGGGCGCTTAAACGTGGGCGGTTTCCGTCTGGTGTTGTCGCGCTGAGGGCATGCCTTCCAGAACCTTCATGACCAGAGTCGCGAAGGTTCTGAATAAATGCTATATCTCCATCTTGAAGAAATGACAACTCCATGGCTTGAGAGCGACATATATCCCGTTGCCAATCATTTCATTACCGGACCGGTTATATTTTTCACCATTAAGAACATCTGTCAATCGCAAGGTTTTACCGTCAATCTCTTTCCAATGGAGTTTTAACATCCCTTTAGATTCTGAGTCACTGTAGTTGATAACGATAAGATAAGAAACACTGTCTTTGCGCCAGGTCCAGGATAACATATTCCTGTGTATGCCGCCGTCCGTACATCCGCAAATTTCACAACTCTGCCAGCTTCCGTTCCTGAATACGTCTTTGTCTGTCTGTGCCAGCAGATTCTGATAGAAGACTGCAAGCTCTTTGTTAGTCATTTCCTTTGGACGTCTTCCAAGGAATACCGGGACACGTGTCTTGCATCCTTCGAACTGCCCTTCATAGAAAAGCCGGGCGCCGGGCAGAGTAGAGAAAACGACAGCCGCCATTTTTTCTTCCTCGAAGGAGAATGAACTTGCAGCACGGGGTTCATCATGGTTTTCGATGAACCGTATCAACTTGTCCTGATATGGCATATCTGCAAGCAAGTGAAGCCGGATATCTTCAGTATTGCCATGCTCCATGCGATCATAAAGTTTCTTGTCATAACAGAAGTCGAATCCCTGCTGCTGAAGCTCCCATTCCAGATCCCAATACGCCTCGGCGATGAACAGGAAGCCGGGAAATTTGTTTTTAATCGCATGGGTCAGCGATGCCCAGTAGTCTTCTGCCGGTTTTTGTCCCGCCCGTGCACCCCAGGTGTTTTCAAAAATATTGTTCAACATCAGCATCGCCATGTCGCAACGGATGCCGTCGCACTGGGTTGCTATTTCTGAAACCGTATCCAGTACTGCGTTCCTCAAGACCGCATCAAACGCATTAAGCTGGAGCACATCCGGCCATGCCGGAAAATATGGATCACGGCCCAGTGCTATGATATTTTCACCGATTTGTATGAAGGATGAAGGAGCATTTTTAATATCTTCTTCAGCGCCCCGGATGAAATATTCAGGATGGGCGGATGCCCATGGATGATCAGGTGCGACGTGGTTGGGAACGAAGTCAAGAATGAGTTTTATTCCGCGCCGTGCGAGCATCTCCCTGGCGAAAGCAAGACCTGCAGAACCGCCTGCTTTTGTGTCAGCAACATAGTTTTTTACACAGTATGCAGAGCCGATCAGATCTTTATCCTGAAAATCAGGCAGGACCGCTCTAAATTCTGACATCAAACCATTGTTTGCTGATGCAATCTTTATTCCTGCCGGGCTTCTCTCCCAGACGCCCATGAACCATACCGCATTGATGCCGAGTGATTCCAGATAATCCCACTCACTGACAGGTACTGAGGCAAGAGTGATTGTTGTTTTATATTTTTCACTGAGTTCATAAAGCCAGACGAAAGTGTTTATCTCGTATATGACAGGATATTTCGGCCATTGGTTCATTTTATTCTCCATGGTACGGTTTATATTATTTCCACCATTATGTATGATAGCGCTGCTCTTGAATTCGAACGTCCTCCCGAATAGTTGTGCTTAGGAGCCGTAAAGAAATAACCTTTAAATCTTCGCGCTTCTCCCGAATGCCTTTGTGTTTGCCGGTTCGTTACATACCTTCAGGTATGCGCCTTACCGGCAATTCCCTAAATCTCTTCGGGATATTTCGCGAGACTTGTCAAGTTTATTTCTTGACAGCTCCTTAGTTTTGTCAGGTAATAATAAAACATATATTAATAATTTCATATTTCAAAGATAAAGTGTTTTTGAATTCTTACCAAAGGCAGGGGCTTGGTCCGGCGGCTAAGAGGAAGACAGGGTTCTTTGGTTCCGGCTGCCAGGACTTAGGACAGGCGAAAAATATAGTTCTTTGAATCCCTGGTTGATTTTTCCCGGCTGAGTGCAAAATTAACATGTACTTGATTCACTAAATTAATATAATTAAAGGGTCGAGCTATGCGCGTTATAAAATTATTAGCGATTTTGCTGGCCGTTATGACTTTATTTTCCGGCTGCCGCAGTATCGGCGTTACCAGCACGTCATCCGAAGAGTGGTTCCAGAAAAACGGCAGCATGGCCTTCAGGAGTAATGAGATCAGCAATAATTGCCGGATGTTTTTATTGTCAAGACAATTGAGTAAACTTTATGACAATGACCCGGAGTCGGCAATTTATTGCATCTATCAGGATTACCGTATTTCCCATGAGCGGCGTTATCTGAATGTGCTTACTGAGTTATGCTACGTCGCCGGAATGAATGCTGACAACAATGATAAAAGAGTCGCGTTTCACTGTGCGTCAGCTTATTTTGCCTATCAATATCTATTCAGCAAGAGTGTTCATCCGGATTTGCCCATGCCGTATGACATGGATGTTTTTGTAATAGCCAGATACTATAACAGCGCACTGGATACACTGATTGATTATTTGAATAATAAACACATCATCTTTAACAAGTCTTATAATTTGCCGGCTGTAGCCGGATTGACTCTGACATTTGAAGAACCATTAAATGAACTGCCGTTTGCTATTGATAAAACAGCTAAGATACTGTCGTGCTATCGTTTCAGCGCTGAAGGTTTTTATGTGTTTTCTTATAAACCCGGTCTCGGAGTTCCGCTGATTGCCAGATCAGAGAACCCGGCGCCGCGGCCTAAGCCGTTTAAGACGACGAACTATCTTTCATATCCGTCAACATTTTTCCTGCGAATGGGAGAGGCTGAAAATGGTACTATCCGGGCACGCATTGAGTTATATAATTCTTTAAATACAGATTCGGTAAAGGTTGAAAACAAGACAGTACCGTTGAGTGTGGATTTTACTACTCCGCTGGCTTACGATTTACGCAATCCGCCGATTATTGATGGGTTTTCCTTTATGTTTAAAGCCGACTCTCCGGATAATTACGGATTGTTCGCGCTTGAACTGGAAAAGAATAAGATCCCGCTGGTTTTTGTTCATGGCTTAATGTCCAATCCAAGGACATGGGCGCAGATGGTGAATATACTGCTGGATGATCCGGACATACGCCGCAATTATCAAATGTGGTTGTTTACCTACAGCACTGGCAATCCGGTGCTGTATTCCGCGTATCTGCTGCGCAAATCGTTGCTGGATGCCAAAGTACATTTCGACACACCGGAAGCGGCGGCGAACTTCAATCAGATGTTCATTGTCAGTCACAGCATGGGCGGGCTGCTGTCTAAAACGACGATCCAGAACACCGGAAATCAACTGAAGGACAAGCTCGTGCCGGCATCGGCAATAGCAAAGAAAAAACTCAGCCCGGAAGAGCAGCAGTTTGTGATGGATATGCTGGTATTTGAACAGCTTAGCTTTGTAAAAGGAGTTATTTTTATGGCAACGCCACATAAAGGTGCGGATATGGCGACATGGGTTATTGTCCGCTGGGCGTCATCATGGATTTCACTGCCAAGTTACCTGAAAGAACATGTTTCCGGATTACGCAAACGGATAACTGCGGCAGATGATGTCGACAGTATTCATGTTGACACCGGTCTGGATAGTCTGGCCCCGGAAAATAAAATGTTAAACGCATTGTCAGAAGTTCCTTTCTCTGCAACTGTTCCTTACTTCACTGTCTGCGGGAATGAAAATGCTGCCGGAGTTCCCGGCGGCACGGACGGCATTGTGCCTTACTGGAGTTCGCATTTAAATACTGCAAAAAGTGAACTTATTGTGCAATCCGACCATAGTGTGCAGGACAATGCCGCTGCAATCGAGGAAGTGCGTAAAATCCTGCTGCTCCACCTGCGCACGATAGGAAGAATCAAATAGTATGACAGGCCGTCATCACATCTTCAGAAAATTATGCTGGACTGCCGCCGTTCTGGCGTATTGGCTTCTCTGCGCATGGTGCAGCATGGTGGTGTACTATCATCTGCCATTTCTGCCACAATTATGTGCATGTGGATATGTGCTGATTGCCGCAGCATTATCCATAATTATCGTATTTGTGAAACGAAAACGTTTTATTGCATCAGTCATTGCAGCGTTTTTGCTGCTGATTGTAATTGCATGGTGGTTTACAATCACCCCGACCAACAATGCCGACTGGCAGATATCATGGGCTAAAATGCCGGCAATTGAAGTCAATAATCATATACTGTCAATTCACAATATCCGGGATTTCAACTATCGCAGTGAAAATGACTATGACATCAAATATATTTCAGGCGATTATGATCTGAATAAACTGGATAAGGTGATGCTGATATTGTCATACTGGGACGGCAATACCGCCGTTGCCCATACCATTCTGGATTTCGGTTTTAACGATGGCAGATGGCTGGCAATATCCTCCGAAACCAGATTGAAGAATGGGCAGCAACAGACAGCCATCGGCGGTCTTTTTAAGCAATATGGCAGTCTGTTTATCATCGGCACTGAAGCTGATTTGCTGATGCTGCGCACTAATTACCGTAAAGAGCAGGTCTATATGTATCAGTTGCGGTCTACCCCCGCGGAATGCAGAACACTGTTGCTGGATTTGGTCAATCGCAGCAATAAGCTCATTACTCATCCGCAATTTTACAACACCATTACCGGCAATTGCATGACCTCGCTCATCCCCAGTATGCGAAAAGTGGCTCACAACAAGGACGTTTTCAAAGACATCAGGTTCCTGAAGAATGGTTATTCAGACCAAATAATCTACGAACAGAACATAAAGTCGAAAGAAATTTCCTACGAGCAGTTCCGGCTGGAACATTATATCACCCCCAGAATGCAGGAAATAACCGACCGCGACAAATATTCAGAAGCCCTGCACCGCAATGCACAAACCAGATGGTGATCACAATTACCAGCTTCATGGTTAACTGTATTTTTAAAAACGCATTTTACAACCTTGTTTGAGCGGAACTACACCGTTGTGGATGTGCGGTGATTTTGATCGCCGCTGCGGGAACCACTGCAAGTTCAAAATCACAGTGCAGGCATGGTGCAATGGCCGACCCGAAGGGTTGAATACCGGATTTCTGGTAATTCATCGTTGTTAACTTTTTGTTAAATTAATTTTTGCCATAAGACCTTTATTTTAAACAACATAAGACTAAAGTAACGGTTCAACTGTTTTTTTAGGATGAATTATTGAACGGCCCATGTTCAGACTAAAAGGACAGAGATACTTGTGATAAAGCTCGTTGAGCACGGTCAGATGTTTTTTGATCACTTCCGGATGATCAACCAGGTCGTAGCAGAATGGTATCGGGTCCCGCATCGCGGCAAAAATGTCCCCTCTTCAAGCAGATATATGCTAATTACTTATTAAATAAATTATGCTACTTTTTTAAAAAGTACACGATCATACGAATATTGATTGTTTCGTTTAAAAATCACTCTACAGGCTGCATACTGAATGCGATTAAGAGCTTATCCGTAAATAACAGTTGAAATATTAAAAATTTGTGTCATTTTATTCTTCTAAAAGGAAGTACATAATGGCAAAGATCAAATCATGGGAAGTTTCTGATGCGTTTTGGGGTCGCGTGGAACCGTTAATT
>CAIPAT010000106.1 GCA_903863035.1 uncultured Lentisphaeria bacterium | reverse complement strand
GGGTGATGGGTGATGGGTGATGGGTGATGGGTGATGGGTGATGGGTGATGGGTGATGGGTGATGGGTGATGGGTGATGGGTGATGGGTTATGGGTTATGGGTTATGGGTTATGGGTGATGGGTGACGGGTTATGGGTTATGGGTTATGGGTTATGGGTTATGGGTGACGGGTTATGGGTGACGGGTGACAAAACCAATACATTTTTACCACGAAAAACACTAAAAACACCAAAAGCACGAAAGACTAATCAGCAAATATTTGCGTGAAGCGCAAACATTCGCTGACCATGTTTTTATCCTGTTTATCCTGTCCATCCCTGTAAATAGTTACGGACGGGTGAATCAAGACGAGTTCACTAAACGGATGTGAATATTGCCGATGACGCCGGGAACGGTCGCCATTTCCGAGAACAACTACTTGCTGAACGATTCGGCTAACTGATATGGATGGTGATCTCCTATTGGACAAATACCGTGTTCTGCTTAATCGATCTTAAACAAATCCTTCAACGCCCTCAAGCATTCAACCAGTTGAAAACTGGGTTTATAATATTTACTTTCCCTTAACCTGATGACGCCGGGGCTTAACTCGTCTTTGAACATCTCCTTGACAATGCCGGCGGCTTCCTGCGCCTTGCTGCTGTGTTTATACTTTTCAGCGAGTTGCAGCGATTCCTCCCACTCCCGGCTTGTCATCATTGCCACAATGGTATAAATATCGAGCGCATGATGCCGCCCGTAATCCTTTTCAGGATCATCCTGCCTGTCGCGCAAAGCAAAGAGTTTCATCATTATAAACGAGAACGGATGCGGCAGGAACACTTCGCCCTGCCTGCCGGAGGATTCAATGACGACTGATTTCAGATGCTCTTCAAGCGTCAACGCCTCATCCAGCGGATGCGCATGAAATTCGATTTTAGGAACGGGATGCGCACGGCGGCTGTCGGCTTTAACCCCGATTTCCCTGAGACGCTCCACCGGTCCGGTCAGAATATCAATTTTAAATCCTCCCGCTTCCCCGCCCTTGGGGCCGGGCTTGAAGAACTGATAATACTTCGCCGTTGCGATTGGATCATAGGAGGCTAGTAAAAATAACATGAACATTTGCTAGCGGAGATTCTGGATTGATTATCATAATGCGAACGAGGAGCATATCTGAAGATATGTAACGAATGAGCAGCGTGATAAGCGGCCGGAAGAACGCCAGCCCTTTGGGGCGGAATCCATGTATTAATCTTCTTCGTTGCTTCAGCCTTTACGTATGTTTAATACGCTCAGGCTTTGCGTCTCGAATCTTAACACCTGTATTCTCGCCAAATGCTCATGTTATTTTTTCTAGACTCCATAGCCAAGCTGCTGAATTGCGTCGGCCAGCGGCTTGAGCTTTGCCGAGTCCGCCAGCAGTTCGGTCTTCAGGAAAAGATCGAGATCGTTGGTCGAACGCGGCTGCGGCCACTCTTTAAGTAGCGTCCCGGCATTGCCTGCTTTCAGCAGTTCCTTGTGCCGTAGGTAGATGCCGAACCCGCCGCCCACGATAAGTTTCAGCCTGGAGCCGGAAATATGCCCGATCAGATCCAGCAGCGCATCACTTAATTGACTGAGTTCACCCATGCTTATATTCCTTGATTGCCGTTAATATGTATTCCCTGACCTGGAGCGCTGTCTCCTGATCGCGCTTGTCGCCTGTCATCAGCTCGCAGTAGGACTGGACCGGTGATGCCCACCGGATGCCGTCATTACCGGTTCTGCAATCAAAATATGCAGGCATATCGGCTGTCCTGATGAAGGACAGACTTGGAAACCGGTCATTCCTTTTTCCCGGGATGCCATTCAGCAATGCGTCCGGATCCGTTGAATAAACAGAGATTGTTTCTGAACCCTGCATTACCGAATACCGGGTTGCCGAACTACTGCCGGTGACAACCGCCGGTACTCCGCGCTTAAAGATATCCGCCAGTACTTTCATCGCCTTGCCCGGAGCCGGAATTTCCCAGTTGATGGTTTCGCCGACTTTCGGCGGAGCATAGTTACCGGACAGCTTTGCCAGCAGTTTATCCGGTTGCAGCAGCCTTATCCCCAGGTCATCCCGCCCGGCTATCAGATCCTGCTCCATGCTCTTGAGGCACTTTGAGACCGTGGGCAGCGAAAGGCTGTTATCCTTGAATGCGGGCAGCGTCCGCCGGTTTATCTCATCGAGGATTTCTCCTACTCTATTGAAATTGGGACGAACGAGAAAAAGTCGCCCGACCAGCGAACTGTTTTTAGAATATATGTTTTTAATCGGCGCCGTACTGGGAAATTGATTCTTGTTCCCAGTTCTTGAATAATAAAACTTGCCGGACACGATAATCAGAGCGTTGCCGCAGAGGTCAATGCCGCTCACCCCCGCCTGTTCCAGACTGCTCGTTGCTTCCCCGGAAAGATAGGGTACCACGACCATTGGATTCAACTTCATTGCTCTTGACAAAGCTTTGACCGATACAATGGCATCCATGATGCTTTTAGGCGTCGAAAGGGATTTCGCCTCTGCCACAAATTTCTCTTCGGCCTTATCCCATTTCACCTTAATGACCGCATCGCATGCCGGGGCGGACTTCATGCCGGCAATTGAAAAAGGTACAAGCTGTAGCGGCGGCAGTTGTATACCACCCTTTTTTAATCTTTCGATAATTTCCTTTTCCAGCATGATATTTCCTGTTATTTAATATTTTCTTATTTAAGAAATCACCTTTATTCAGGAAAGTCAAGCAGTGAACAACATTTTCCAGTGAAATTATGCCATAGCACAATTTTAAAGGTTACGAATTGCGCCTGCCAATGGCTCGATGCCTAATCACCGGCACGAGTGGCTTTCCTGCTGCTGCGCTTGTAACGGGGCATTTCCGGGGGACATATACCGAGGCACGAAGCGAATGGCAGCGTGTTCTGATGTAGCAACAGCCTGCCAATACGGAGATTGGCGATCCCGGGAAGTCCCGCCCCCCTTTCGGATTTCCCCCCGGGAACGCCGGTCTCCGTACCGGCTTTGTTTATCTTTCCGGCTATTCCGTTAAACAACTGCTAAATCTGCTATTGCTGTCCACGCCGTACTCTCATGACAATTACACAAGATTTTCCGGAATTAATTTGCAGATTAACGCCAGCACACTCATTTTATGCTTCGACGGATTCGCCAGTTGCTCCTACGGGATGTAGTGATAAAATAACACTTTTCAATATTATACTCTATAAGATTGAAAATTTAACATAGATGAATAGGATTGTGGATTGGATTTTTTCGATCCGACTGACAGGCGATATAAATATCGCCGGAAGAAGGAACGAAAAAAGACGAACGCAAGACATTCATCCCGCAATTGCGGGATTGCGAGCTTTTGAGTCTTAATTCGCGCTATTCGAGGCCTTCGATACCCCGGTATCGGCAGCTTCTCAGAATACGAACCAATTCTTAAAATCTTGGCAATCTATGGTAAATTTTCAGCAGTGCAGAGTATATGTTAAATTTTCAGACGTGCAGAGTATAACAATCATGTTTCAGTTATTTTTTCATTTTGGCCGACAGGATAAAGCGCCGCTTTCAAAGCGGCGATCTCCATATACCGCAGCCATTGCACATGAAAAATAATACCGGCAAACAGCCAGCACACCGCCAGCAGCAGCGGTATCGCACACAAAAAACCTCTTCCACTGAGAAAAAGAATTGGTGTGATGATAAAGAAAAAAAGACTGATCAAAGCGCAAACATAACGCAACATCCAGTAAGGAACTTTTTTGCGGTCATCTTTGAATTCAACATTCCTGATGAATTCAAGAATCTGCTTGTTTTCCTTTTCGGTGAGCAGCGGCATAATTAATTCCTTATTTATAAATAACAGCCAGTGCCGGCCGCGGATGCGCATTAACATCTGCCGGAACAGTTCTTTTACCTTTGAGTAAAGTTACCCCTTGACCTGATATCTTCAAATCCAATTGTGTAATTTTATTTTTATCATATTTTGCCGGTCAATATAAAAATAATCGAATCTATAGTGGATTCTTAAATAAAATCTGCTAAATTAATAATAAATCGAGGGTTATAGACTATGAAAATTACAAAAATCATTTTGAGTTTGATTGTTCCGAGCCTCCTGGTATTCGTTTTATGCTCCTGCAAAACACAGCAATATAACTTAGGCGAAAAAGACAATTACAGACTCGGCGAAGCCTTGCTGGACGCCATCTCCCGCAATGAAAATCTTACAGCCAAGCGTTTGATCAAAAGAGGAGCCCCGCTGAACTTCCGTGACAAAAAAGACGACTGGACTCCGTTAATATATGCAATTTATTACGATAACAATGATGTTGCAGATTATCTGATAAAAGCCGGCGCTAATGTAAACTGCAAAGATAACCTGAACAGAACGCCCTTGATGTTCGCCGCGATGAACGGGGATATGACCACCCTCCAGCTGCTGATTGAAAATGACGCCGATTTGAATGCAACAGACAACGCCGGCAGAACCGCGCTGACTTATGCCACAATTTATACCGAATATCACGCAGCCGAATATCTGGCCAAAATCGGATATATTCCCAAAGATAAACCCGGCAACCCCGGCAAAGGCAGCAAGAAGCCGTTCATAACGACCGATGCCAAACCAGTTCCCGATGCCAGCGCAACCTCCCCGGAGCAGAAACCTGTGACGGCGACGACGGCTCCGGCAACAGATGTCAAAGCAGCACCGGCTCCGGCAACAGCTGTCAAAGCAGCACCGGCTCCGGCAACAGCTGTCAAAGCAGCACCGGCTCCGGCAACAGCTGTCAAAGCAGCACCGGCTCCGGCCGCCAGTGCGGTTGTTACAGTAAATCCGCCACTGCCTGAACAAAAACCGGCGACGGCGACGGCGACGACGCCTGCGTCAGAAACCAAGCCACAAAAGTAATTTTATAACTGTTGTTTAAAATTACGGTCACGGAAAGGAAGCATATGGGTAGCGGGAAAGTCCATATTTTCATGTTTATCGATGCGCTCGGCTGGGAAATCATCAATGAGTATGGTTTTCTGAATGACCTCCTTCCTTACCGGCATCCGGTAAAAATGCAGTTTGGTTATTCGTCTACGGCAATCCCGACTATTCTTACCGGGCAGCCTCCTGAAGTGCACAAACATTTAAGCTTCTATTATTATGCTCCGGCGAAATCGCCTTTCAAAATATTCCGCTGGCTGATGCTGCAATATCTTCCGCCGCGGATTTTCAACCGCTGGCGGGTAAGACACATCCTTTCAAAAATAATTGCCCGTTTTTATGGGTTTACCGGATATTTCGAAATGTATTCCATGCCTTATGACCGGCTTGCATACTTCGATTATATTGAAAAAAACGACATTTTCATTCCCGGCGGCCTGGCCCCGGTGGAAAACCTGGCCGACGTGCTGACTGGAAAGCAGGTCCCGCACCATATATCCGACTGGCGTCTATCAGAGACTGAAAATATCGCCCAACTTCTCGAGAAACTTAACAAAGGCGAGATCAAGTTTGCATTCCTTTACACCGCCGCGCTGGACGGTCTGCTCCACATGAAAATCAAGGATAAAAGCGCTATCCGGCAGAAACTGGAATGGTATTCCGCACAAATAAAAACCTTGTTTGAAGCCGCCGCCGGGAATTATGAAGACTTTACCTTCTCTATCATATCCGACCACGGCATGACCCCGCTGGCCGGCACTTCAGACCTGAAAAAACAGGTGGAAGCTCTTGGATTCAAGTTCGGAAAGGACTATGTGGCAGTATACGATTCGACAATGGCCAGAATGTGGTTTTTTAACGATAAGGCGAGAGAGCAAATATGCAAATTATTGTCGCAATCAACAAACGGGCACATCCTGAATCATGAAGAAAAGATAAAGTATGGTATTAATTTCCCGGATGACATGTATGGGCAAACGATTTTTCTGCTGAATCCAGGCTGGCAGATCGAACCTTGCGACATGGGGCTCAAAGCACTGCCCGGCATGCATGGTTTTGCCCCGGAAGACAAAGATTCATTCGCCAGTTTTATTTCGTCTGCACCGGTTGCAAATCCTCCCGCCTGGGTCGGAGACTATTTCAAAATCATGAAATCCAGGATTGATGAAATATGTTCCTGACCATGTCAAAAAAATATTTAAGCAATGGTGTCATTAAAGCGTGATAATATATGAATAGTATTAAAAAATATCTAAAATTTGACACAGCAGTAAACCGCAATCTTTTTTACCTGATTCTTCTCTGCATGCTTGCGCTAACCCTGCTCAGAATCAGTATTACCTTTAAGAACAACCAGCTCATTGATTTTGTCTGCCACCTTGATACGTCAGCAGCAATCTGGCATAATCTTGATCCATATAATTTAAAAAGTCTTAAAAATATTGAATGGGATTGTCCGCCTATTATATTCCCCGGAACTTTTCTGTTCTTCACGCCGCTTATTCTCTTCAATCTTGACCTGGCGATAATTACCCATCTTTCGCTTAATATTATTGCGGCGTGCGGTCTGGTCTATCTATTTTTCAAAAAATCCCGCATGCTGGACAACTTTGACTATAAAAAACCAGACGTAAGAGCATTGCTGCTATTGTTTATGGCTTTTATCTTTCTAAATTCAACTCCTGCAACGATGACATTCAGGCTTGGACAAAGCACTATCTTCCTGACTTTATTTCTGGTATTGTGCCTTTACTGCCGGAATAAGTGGATCAGGATTATTTTATTCGCCTTTACCGCTATTGCCAAATACACCATGTTAACAGTTCTCGCGCCGGCGCTGTTCATGAAAAAGAATTATCTTTTCTGCATCGCCTCGTTTCTGGTATTTCTGCTCTTCGCAATATCCCCGTTGCTCTGCGGACATAACATCATCAAACTTTACAGCAGATATGCAGAACTTATTCAACAATATATCTCTGCCGGAGGATTTAATACCTATGCCGAAAGTGGTTACAGCCTGTTAAACCTTGGGTACTTCAAACCGAACATTATAAACATTCTGGCAAAATCAATCTTCGGACTGCTGGCTGTATATATTATTTTCAGGGAGCGCATGAAGAATTCATTCGGGATGAATTTTCTTCTGGCTGTAATGTGTATTACAATGCTGCTGTCTTATCACCGGCTTCATGACATTAATTTGATAATACTGATTCTCCTCGCTGAATTCTATTTTTTCATGCTCAACAATGATAAAGTGAATATGCTGATTTCCGCCATGTTCATTGGCTTTTTTGCCGCTCCTTTTTCGCTGATTTTAAGTATCTCGCATCAGATATGCAAACTGCCGCATATCGGCGATCTCTTCCAGACATGCCATTACTATCTCAAGGATATAGATGTTTTTCCATTATCTGCGGTATTTTTTTTACTTTTGACGATATATTCTCTTTACCTTTACTTTTGCAAAAAAGAAGAAGTAATTTTTGAATTGAACAAAAGTAAATTTGACGGAGATCATTCATAAGCCTGCCTTGCTATGAACGATTGAGAACCGCCGGAATAGAACATAATCATTAAGGATAACTGCCGCAATGGGGAAACTCGGGAAACTTATTTTCAAAAACACCGCCACCAATTATCTGCTCCTCGGCGTAAGAATGGTAAGCGCGATTATCCTTACCAGAATAGTTTTTCTGGGTCTCGGCGATCAGTATTACGGGTTCTGGACACTGCTCTGGGCTATATTCGGCTATTCACTGCTGCTGGACTTCGGCTTCGGTAAAACCGTCCAGAAATATACGGCGGAGGCCACGTTTTCCGGCGATGTGGAACACTACAGCAAGATTCTTTCAGCGGTATTTTTCAGTTATCTGTCCATGTCGCTCCTGATTATTTCTTTTGCGGCAGGGATGATGTTCTTCATTCAAAATATTTTCGTTCTTCCGCCCGGCGCCAACATCTGGTATTACCGGTTATCCTTCATCCTGTTCGGGATCGGCATTGCCGGAGTTTTCCCCGGCGGAATTTTTCCGGAAATACTGGTCGGCTTGAAACGACACTATCTGCGCAACTACATCATGCTGATAAATACGGTACTGGAATTCGTCGGCGTTTATCTTATTCTCAAGTTTAACGGTTCGCTGCTCAGTCTGGCGATTTTTGCAGCAATCCCCAACTTTCTGACCAACATTATGATGGCGGTCGCTGTTTTCAAACTGATTCCTGGATTAAAAATCTCTCTCGCCGGGTTGAATATGAAAACCATTCGCGAAATCGCCGACTTCAGCCTGTTCGCCTATATTGTATCCATCGCCGGAATGATTATTTTCAAAACCGACCGGATTGTCCTGGGGGTGATGGTGGGCATGGGCGGAGTAACCGTTTATCAACTGGGTACCAGGATTCCGGAAATCATGAGCAATTTGACGATGCAGTTCCAGGAGAACATACCGCCGCTGGTAGCGTCTCTTCATAAAGCGGGAGAGCGGCAGCAGTTGCAGGATATGTTATTCAACAGTATCCGCCTGACGGTTTTCCTGAGTACCGGTGCGTTGATTATCTTCGGGATGCTGGCCAGACAGATCATGCATGCCTGGCTGAAAGTCTCAACTAATGATGTCATGTTTATCGTGTATCTCATGCTGATTTCAGTCTATATTCTGGTGGCTTTCCGCAGTTCACCCATTAATTTTCTGCAAATGGCAGGCAGACATCGTCTGGTCGCCGTCTTGTACGTTATCGAAAGCATTGCCAATCTGGGCCTGAGTATTCTGCTGGTATTTCATTTCGGCGTTCCCGGAGTCGCGTTCGGAACGCTGATTCCGAACTTGATCATCAGCGTATTCATCGTTTTTCCGCTTGCGGCAAAATTCTGTGAACAGTCAATATGGAGTTATGTCTGGAAAGTCTACCTCCCTGCATTCCTCATTGGTATTCCGGCGATACTCTTTCTCAAATGGATCACCGCGGTCATCCCCCTCCCCGAGTGGAATCTGCTGCTGCTGGTTTTAGCCGGCCCGATCGCAGGCCTGCTCTATTTGCTGCCGGGATGGACGATATTCGTCAATAAAGCTGAAAAAAGAAAACTGTTGTCCGTAGTTCCATTCATACCCCGTGGAATCAAAAGTTTTCTTGGCGGCAGCGCCCCGGACGACCTGAACCCGTAAGCAATGTCGCGATTTATGAGTTCGTTTCTGCTGCTTGCAGTTTAGCGGACAAAGTGTATTATATACTCTGCACGGCTGATAATTTTAAAATATACAAGCAGGATTGCGGAGCGGCAATTGCGGAATTGCAATCCAGGTTAATTTTTCAGTTGCGCAGAGTATATATGCCGGATTAGGAGCTGTCAAGAAATAAACTTGACAAGTCCCGCGAAATATCCCGAAGTGATTTTGGGAATTGCCGGTAAGGCGCATACCTGAAGGTATGTAACGAACCGGCAAACACAAAGGCATTCGGGAGAAGCGCGAGATGTAAAGGTTATTTCTTTACGGCTCCTTAATTAACAAGGAAAGATAAATATACATGCCGATAACATACCGTCAGGAAATATATCGTAAACTGATTCATTTGAGTTCAACGTGGATGGCGGCGGCAATGTATTTCCTGCCTTCCGGCGGGGCCGCCCTGCTCTTCCTGCTGCTGGCGGCGGCGAATGTGCTGGTGGAGTATGGATATTACAAGCAATGGCCGGTCATTCACCCGCTTTATCAACTCTGCTTCGGGCAGATGCTCCGAAATTCGCACGGCGAAGGCAAGTTCGAACTGAGCGGCGGCCCCTATGTGCCGGCGGCGGCATTCCTGACCGTCCTCTGCTTCAAACCGCAGGTCGCCGTCTGCGCCTTTACGGTGATGCTGTTCGGGGATACTGCCGCCGCGCTGATCGGGCGGAAATTCGGACGGACGAAATTCGCCAGCGGCAAGTCGCTTGAAGGCGTACTGGCATTCATTGCCGCCTCCGCAGTGGTACTGATCGTCTGCGGCGGCATCTTCACTTATCCGCCGTCGCTGTACCTGAAAGGCGCCATCGGGATCGTCCTGGCGGCGGCCGCGGAGTTATACGAGCAGAAACTGCATATTGATGATAACTTTTCCATCCCGCTGCTTGTCGGCGCGGCAATGTCGCTCCCATGGCCGCAATAAAAAAGTTTGTCTGTTGATTTGCGTCTGGATAACGATATGTTATTTTTGAACGGCTCCTAATAAAAGGACTGATGAGTATGAGAACGCTTGGAATGATTATTGCGCTGGCAGCCATATTGCAGATTCCCCTGGTCTCCGGTATTGATGATACCGGAAATGCATCCAGGGCAAAGCACATTTCGTACCGGATTTTGCAGGACGGTGATTTTCAGAGTTTCATCAAAAACTGGGATGATAAAAAATATCCGGCGCTGTATGCCTTGATCCGGACTCCGGCACAATGGGATGCAATATTTCATCCGGCCGCGGTAATGGGACAGAACCGGCCTTTCGGACCGGACGCTAAGATTTATGAAAATGAGCAGATAATCATTGTCGCACACGTGATTCCGGCTCCGGACGCGAATCTGACCGTATATAATGTCAGGCAGGTTGTTGCCGACAATGAAGTTTTAGTGTTGTATTACAGATTTAACAATCCTGAAAATGCCGCTTCCTTCACCATAAAAAGCCATCTGGCCGTAGTGATACCGAAATCCGGTTATAAGCGGATAGTGTTCATCGAAAACGGCAGGCAGACCGGAATCCTGGATTTAGCCAGCGGCCAATGGTCAGTTCCGGCAATGGAACTGTCGAGTAAAGAGCAATAGCTTTTGCAGCCGTGCAGAGTATAGCAGAAGACTACAGGTCAGATGCCGGCGACAGTCATGCCTGGAACGAACCGTACCGGCAAGCGGACATTTTCCGGGGGCATTTCCGGATTGTCAATGATCCGGCAAAGCATCTCGGCCGCGGCGTTGCCGAGCTGGAAAGATGGAGAAATGTATGTAGTAAGCTGTAACTGCGCAGGCAGCAGCATGCCGTCCGCCCCGGTCAGTGAGATATCTTCCGGAATGCGCATCTGTAATTCGCCGGCAGCCTTCATCACTCCGAGCGCGACATAATCATTAGCGGCGACAATACATGTCGGTCTCAGCTTTTCTTTAAAAATTCCGGTAGCCGCGGCATAGCCGACATCAACATTAAACCCGGTTTCCGCGGTAATCATAAAAGGAACCAGTCCGGCTATAGACATTGCATCAGCAAACCCTCTGTTCCTCTCGACCCCGCAAAAGGAAGTTTCCAGGGCCGGAATATAAGCGATTCGCCGGTGTCCCCGCGACACAACATACTCGACAATCCGGCTCATGCCTTCATAATCCCGGACATTCACCTGGCTGCATGCGAGTTTGCCGAATCCGCCCTGCACCGCCACCAGCGGAGCGCCTTCGGCGATAAGTTCATGGATGAATTCATCCCGGCTGGTAAGCCCCCAGGCGATGAAGCCGTCCACCATTTTGCCGCGGCTGAATTTAAGATATTCCTTGTTGACAATAAAATCTCTGGTCATGGACGCGATGGTGGCGTACATGGAGCGGCTGGACAGGAACTTTTCCACACCGCCTATAACGCCGGCCAGGTTATAGTCAATATAGTCATATTCGGACTCGACATGAATACATTCAGGCGGGGCCAGCAGAGCAATCGTATTGGAGCGGTTTTTCAGCATCCGCACCGTATGCATATTCGGATAATACTGCTGTTCATCGCAAATCTGCAGAATCTTCTGCCGCAATTCAGCAGAAATCTTTTTGGAGGGGGAATCCTGCAGCGCGCGCGACACTGAAGCCACCGACACCCCGGCCTGCCTGGCGATTTCCCTGATATTTACATTTTCCGTTTTCTCGGCCATAAGCGTACTTTTTACCTCAAACTAAATTTTATATTCAACACCGGAAACAAACAGCGAATCAGTATTGCCGACTGCCACTGACAGCGTCAACGGACTGCGGCAGAAAAGCAGCCGGACATGAATTAAATAATATTTATCTCCGGTCATTGGAAATGCAAACGTACTTCCGCCTTCTGTCCGGTGAAATGCCGGGAGCGCCAACTGGCGCCCGTGATAATTCAGCATCTGCCTGCCTTCAAGCCAGACGGTAATCCCGGTATCGGCGCAGGCCATGATCACAGAGTCGTCCATTGTTTCCGGGATTTTAACGAAAGTAAACAGATGCATGTGATTGAAGCAGCTGACATACGGCGAAAGGTCAAGTTGAGTCCCGTAAAATATCCGGCGGTCCTCCTGATATACGGTCTGGCCCGGGCCATTCGCCATTAAGGTTTTTTCGATCTCAAGCGCCTCGCCTTCGCCAATGCCCGGCATCACCAGCCAATTGACCGGCGGCAGCAGTTCCTGCGGATTATAAGATACCGGCTGATATGCCGGAAAAGTCCTTGCAGGTCCGGTCTCCAGCGCAATGTTCATTTTCTCCGCAAGCGTAATAATCCGGGCGGTGAACTCATCAATCGAGCGCGGTAATCCGGGTATGTCCTTCAGAAAATCACTGACCGTAATTTCCTGATTCATTTCTTCCGTAAGACGGTCTGGAAACGCCTTTGTTCCGTGCAGAATACCGAATAACGCGCCGCAAGTAGCGCCGGTGCAGTCAGTATCCATACCGAAATTTACGGCATGCAGCACGGTCTGCTCAAAGTTATTTCCGCCGTACAGCATGGCGGCGGTAACGAAGCATAATTCCATGACGCAGTCCGTGAAATTATGGCTGCCGAACCGGTCCATAATGCGCCAGCGCAATTCCGTATAAGGAACTCGTCCGTGCCAAAGTCCGGTTGCAAATCTAATGCCCTGAGCAGTCCGGCAGTCTGCCGGGATGTGCTTCAAGCCTTCCGCCATGGCGGCCGTCAAACCGCAGCCGGTAAATGCCGCACTGCATGCCGCCGCAATATACATTTCCGCCCATACCCCGTCACCGCAATGGTCTACACTGGCATCCTGCGATGCCAGATACGCCGCCAGCTCCGGCCGTCCCGGCGCCAGACAAGCCCATATCTCCGCACGGATCGCCGCGCCCATTCCGTCCTTGAACCAGTTGTCAACGGCGCCGGACAGCGGCGGAGTCAATCCGCGCCGCATATTTCTCAAGGCCGCGCCATATTCGTCCATGCCGTATTTGATATGCTGCCGCCAGCCTTCGGTCAGCGCTGCGGAATCCAGTTCCAAACCGAATTTTTCAGCATACAGCATCCAAACCAGCTGCAACTCCAGGTCGTCATTCGGCCCCTGATCCAGATAGATGTCTTTCGCCGTCAGAAACAGTTGATACGGTACACCCTCGTAGGGGGCGCCGATACCGCCGCCCATAGCCTTGCCAATCCAGCAGGCGCGGACTTTGTCTTCATAAATTTTCTTGTCGATTTTCATTATTACCCTGTTATTATGTTTTTTTGTGCTTCCGCTTCAACCAGGCGCCACCAGTCGATTATCTTCCGGTACCGGCTCAGGGCATCAGCATCCGGTTTTACAGTAACTTCGAAAGTGACTGCGCCGGAATAATTAATTTCTAATAATGCTTTAACTGTCTCATCCCACGGGATGGTGCCGCTGCCTGGAAACAGATGTTCGTCGGAGCTCTTTGAAGACTGGATAAACGCTCCTGGCAGCGTCACTCCGGCCAGCGCGGCATGATTGTCGTGAAAATGCGTTTCAAAAAGTTTGTTTCCGGCAAGTTTGATCCATTGCGGAACTGATTCTCCAAAGGCATGGGCATGTCCGGAATCAACACAGAATCCGATATTCGCCATATCCGCCGTCTTTACCAGTTCCGGCAGCAGTCCGATATCTGCCAGCGGCTCAAATTTACCGACGTTTTCCAATGCAATCCGCATATCCGCAGCAGCGCCCTTTTCCGCCATATACCTCAAATTTCCCGCGGCAGTCTCAATAATACGCGTCACTCCATGCGCCGCCGCCTCATGTTCAAAACCGGCAAAAATCGACAGGACGTCACTATGCCGTCCGCTGATTCTGCCGGGATGAAAAACCATTGTCGCAGCTCCCAGCTGATTACAGAACCGGACGGTTTCTTCCATGATCTGCCGGACCCGGGTCTGGCTCTCCGCCAACGGTGCGAACACCGGCAGCAGACAGTGATGAGAGGATATTTCAAAGCCGTAATGGCGAATGATTTTTCCGATCCTGACCGCGGCTTTGGATAAATCGAAAGCCAGCGGTTCCTCCCGGTGCAGACCGGCCGGCATCACGGTTGAAATCCCCGCGTCAGCCAGCTGTTCCAGTTGCGCGGCGATCTCCCGGTCTGATTTCAAGCTGACGGATCTGCCATCCCAGTTGATAATTTCCACCGGGAAGCTTAATTTAAATTTGCGTTTTTTATTCATGATTCCTGCTCCATAATACAGGCCAGCAGATTCCAGTTCAGGAAACCGGGACCGGAAATGCCGCAACCGGTTTCAGGGTGATAATATTCATGCAGCAATCCGTTCCGGCGGTAATCTTCCGCAAGCAGTTTAATGACATTCCCCGCCAGTTCTGAAGCGGCGGCGTCATATCCATAATTTTTCAACCCCTGCCAGACCATGTAACAGGTAATTATCCATACCGGGCCGAGCCAGTTACTTGGATTACCTCTGGACACATCCGGCGAATACATGCGTTCATCCGCCGCCAGCGAACGTATTCCGTATGGAGTCCAGAAACGTTCCGGATTCAGCAAATGCTTTTCAACCATTGACGCCGCCTGTTCGCGGTCGGCAATTTTACACCACAGCGGCAGGAATGACACCCAGCTCATAACTTTAACCGGCAGACAGCGCCAGAACGGCTCCAAATTGATGTTCAGCATACCGAATACCGGATGCGAACTAAGATTCTGCCGGCATTGAACATCCGCGGAATAATAGATCCCGTCCCGCCGGTCCCAGCAAAAGCAGTTGATCGCAGCTTTCAGCCGTATGGCTTCAGCTTCAAATACGGCCTGACTGCCGTCTGCACCGCAATTTCCGGCGAATACGGCAGCGTCTGACAGGTCCTGGTACATCAGGCTGTTCAGAAAGATATTGGCGCTCGAAAACGGCGGTCTGCCCCAGGCGGCAGGATCATCGTCAACTCCGATAGCCACATCATTAGCCCATACATACAAGCCGGTCGCCTGATTCAGGTAACGCCGCCTGCGGCATTCCAGCGCCCGGGTCAGCGCATTCAGGCAAAATACTTTTTCATCATTATCCCAAACGCCGTGCCGGTCAAGCATCAGACAGAATTGCCCCTGCACCGGCTTGGCCATATTATTCTCCGCCACGGACAGGGAATTGAACCAGTCGGGATTTTTGTCCGAGATCAGAATCGGCAAACTGCCGTCCGCCCCCTGAAGCAGGAAAAAATTCTTCAGCGACCCTTTGGCATAGTGAAGCGTCTGCTGTCTGAAGCTCTCCGCCTGCTCCGTATTTTCAATTTTATCCGCAATCCCGAGCAGTGCGCGGGATGCCCAGAACGAATCCCAATCCCACAATGTGCGCGAATAGGGGCCGCCCGGATCAATATAAGGGCACGCCAGAAAACCTTCCGGCTCATGCAGCATCTCCGCGGCATGTTTTAATGCTGCGTTCAGCAGCAGTTTGCGGTTTTCGGAAAATTCATTCATTGCAGTCCTCCGGTTTATTCCGGGTAAATTTCGTTTAAAACTTTTTCCGAGAGCTTTGATATCTCTTCAGGCGGAATAACTCCTGCTTCGCCGGCAGCCGTGCCTTCGACCGAACCATCGAAATGCAACAGCAGCAAAGTGCCTTTTTCCACCACCGGCGGTTTGCCGGACATAATTTCCTGATAAGCCGCTTTTATTTCCGACGGCTTTTTCGGATAATTGGAAACTCTCAATTCGTCAATCATGCCGTTCAGCGCCGGAGCCGCGCCGGCTGAACTGCATCCGATACAGAAGTTCTCATCTGCGGGGCCCCATTGCGTTCCGGTAGTCTGGTCAAATTTCTCGGCGACATTTTTGCCGTTCACATATATTTGCAAAATGCATTCTTTTTCCTTTTTGAAGCCCCAGACGAAAGTCAGATACGTCCACTCCCCGGCGTTGATTCCTGCGGGGGATTTCAGCGTAGCGTAATAATCATATTTTCCGCCGGCCGCCTTTTTGCGGAACATGAAAACGAGATTGCCGTTTTCAATACCGCCGAAAAACCAGAGCGGGGAGTTATTGCCGACACTGAACAAATAGACGAATGCTTTTTCCGGCATCGCTTTCAAATTGACCATGACTTCAATCGTTCCGCCTGATGAATTGATACGGTCTGATTTATACACCAGTCTGGAAGCGCCGGTCATTTCCAGCGCATTTCCGCATTTCCCTTCGCTAAAAGTAAGTGATTTCTGCTGCACCGGCGCAACCTTGATTTCTTCGGCGCCGACCATCATTCCGGGTACCATAATCACAGTTAATAATAGTGTTTTTGCTATCATCGCTTCTGTCCTTTAATTAAGCTGTTGAATTCTTCCATGCCGTTCTTAAGAATCTGATATTTATGCTTGAAGGTAATGGATTCACCGGGCTTCAAAAGTTGTTCCTTCCCGAGCAGTTCCATGTTGAAGGTATCCGGCGCGGTCTTGCACAGGTAAATCCACGCGGAACCTGCCGGAAATACATTGGCGATACCGCAGTTTTTCGCAATATCAATTACTGCCCATACCCCCCCGTTATCATGTGTGAAACGGTCATGTTCCGCATTGACGGTGGAGCTTTTCAGTTTCCCGTCCGCGCCGAGAATAACCACCTTGAATTCACCGCTGTCGCCGCCTAAACTCAACGCCGGATGTACCCGCAGCTGTGTGGTCAGCGGTACTGCCGTCTTATTAGTCAGGACGGATTCCACTTCCAGCGCCCGATCCATCCCCTTTTTAAGCATCAGAGTCCGGCGCAAATGAAAATCCCCGATATCGGCATCCATTACCAGCGAATCGCCGTCAGCGGCGGATACCTTTTTCCAGGTAAAAGCATTTTCCCAGCCTGGCCCGGCAAAAGCCTTGCCGATGTATTCTTCATAGCCGCCGTAGTTAAAATAGGCTTCGCCGATGGATTTCAGCGAATTGCCGTCCGCGGGCTCTTTCAGAAAATTCTTTCCCGTCTGCTTGTCGCTGAAGCGGATTATCCGTCCTCCCAGTTCAGGGATGGCGCCAACTTTAACCGCATCATTTTCCAGCGTGATCACCGGTACCTGACGCTTTCTGGCGCGGAATATCAGCCGTTCAAAATCCTTGTTGAAATTGCCGGAGTCAATCGCGTTTGTCACCAGCCGGGTCATATCCAGATCGGACAGTTCCCGTCCATCGGGATTGATCACATAAGCATCCTGTCTGCGCTCAATCCGCCATTGTGCGCGCGGATCAATTCCCAGTGCGGACTGGGTGCCGATATTGGATTTGATGTTGCTGAATGTGCTTTCCACCAGCTTAAGCCTTTCACGCTGAACAGGAGTAAGGTTCTTCTTCGCCGCGCGGTCCAGCGAAGCGGCGCATTGGGCCAGTAAAGCAGGGGTAAATACCTTGGGTGACGGCACCGCCACATCGCTGTAAACTGAAGGATGCCAGTCGGAGGCGGAGACTGAATTTTCGATCTGCAAATAGAAATTTTTAACATCCTGCCCGGCGTCGCCATACATGTTATTAAAAAAATCATCAGCAAACTGGTCGAAGTTCCGGTCCGCCTGCCAAATATATCTGGCGGTTACATAATACGGAAAAATATTATGTTTCCAATATTTCGGTGAAGTTTGTGTGAAATACCAGTTCACCCCGATTTTTTTCAGATAATTTATCGTGTCTCTGGCGCGATAAGTCACCGGCAGCATGGCGGCGTTTTCCGTCGGCGCGGAATAATGGTCCCCCAGCAGAAAATACTCCCACACTCCCATGTGACCCGCGGCCTTTGCGGCCCAGGCGTCAATCCATTCTTTTTCCTCGGCATTCTCCTTGCTGCGGTCAAGGCCGTGAGCGTAATCGCCATGCAGACAATACTGCACCAGCACATTTTTCTCCACCGGCACGTCCTCCGGCATGACATAATTCGAATACGCCGGACACAAAATAAAACGGTCAGGATGCTTGTCCGCAACTGCTTTCGCCACGGCATTGGCAAACGTTATCATCCGCCGGCTCATTGAACCGCGCTTGCCGGACATGAAATTTATACCTTTCAGTTTGCGGCACTCATCACATTCGCACCAGGTGATCGCGCCATCATTCGGCCACACCGGCACTACAATGCCCCGCGGATTTTTATCAAACCATTCATTGGCAAAACCGGCGCATATTTTTATCACGTCCTGGTTGGCAGTGCAGATATTGCCGCCGCCGTAGCCGGGCCGCCCCGGGCTGCCCGACGGAAGCCGTTTACCTTTGTAAAGCGCGTAATACTCCGGATGCTCGCCAAAATATTTAGAACTCGGTATCATGAAATCAAAATTATGACAGATCCACTGCCATTCCTGCAACCCGCCGCGCTTATCCCAGGCATCCCATTTTTCGCGCGGAAGAAATTTTTTCACGAAAGGCAGCCGCATGCTGAACATGAAATTCAGTCTGTTTTTAGCCGCCCAGTCAATCGTCTCTTCAAAATCAATACCCTCCGTCTGGCCTACCTCTACCGACCGCTGAATAAAATCAGGTACAAATTTACGCTTGCCGGACTGGAGTATAAGTTCACTCTTTGCGGGAACCACTTCGCCCAGACGGCCGGGGAAGAACCAGCGGCAGCCCTGCTGTTCAAGCAGTTCGTAGACACTGTACAGAGTTCCGCGGTCACTGCCGCCAATCAGCGCCGTGCGTTGTCCGCCGGCGTCAATAATAAAACTGTCCGGGCCTTTACCGGCCGCTGCCGGATCAAATTCACTTGAATAACCGTTGCCCGCCGCGCCGCGCCCGATCAGGAACAGATGCTTTCCTGTTTGCGCGGCAGCGCCAACAACCGGCATCTCCCTGCCGGTCATCAATTTGACATAACGCACAAGTTCACTTGCGGCAAAACGCTCGGTCGCGGAAGCATCGGCGGACAGTACTACGGCCGCATTGCCCGGATCGATTTTTAATTCATCACCGTTCGACAGACCGGCCAAGCTGAACAGCAGCACGGCAAACAGTAAATAACGCATAATTACTCCTTTTCGGATATCAGATTTCTTACTTCATTCAGGCTGTTAACCTGGATATAACCTTCTACCGTCTTTAACACAGCTTCAACGGCGTCGCGCCGGACAATGATTGAATTATGAATTCCAGCCATTCCCGGATATTTAAAATCCTCCTCAGGATTATCGCCGACCATAATCATTTTTGATGCCGGAACATCGAACGATGCAACAATCCGTTTCCACATCGGCAGTTGTTTTTTCATTCCACGGGTAATATTAGTGCCGAAAATACGTTCAAAATAGGGCGAACCTTCAAGTGTTCCAAGCCCTGCCCGCTCCAGCTTCAGCAAACATCCGGTAATCGGATTATTGCTGACAATATACATTCTCCTGCCTGCGTTGTACAAATATTTTACCATATTTACAGCATCTTCGCAGGGCAAAAGCGCCCGCTGGTGAATTTCACGCAACTGCCGCCAGAATCCGACCGGTTCTAAATCAAAATCGGCGATAAAATCATTATAGTCCCACCAGATCACAAGGTTGTTGGCATAATCTTCCAGCATTCCCCTGGCAATTGCTCTGCTGGTTCCTCTTTTGATCGCAATCATACCCGCAATTGCCGCAAATACGTCATCGCGGAATGAATCATTGGTATTGCCCCCCGCCCGGTTGACGTCGGTAATGGTGGCATCAATATCGCAAATTATTATTTCAGGATTCAGCTTAACCATTTTTATTTATACTTTATGCTTTTGTATTCTCCGTAATGCAGTGGAGAATTTCCGTCATTCCATCCGTCAAAAAAAGTTTTGGAGGAGGGATGCAAGGGGGAACCTTGAACTGTCAATCCCGCAGGGCGGGACCCTGCAAACAAAAAATTGTTTCCCATTACTCGCCACCGGCGGCCCGCCGGGCGTGATCCAACGGTCCCGCAGTCGCGGGATTAGTCGCCAAAGGCGAAATCCCTAAAGCCGCTGCGGAGAGCGGCGTTCCCGGGTTTAACTTCATTACCTTCATGTCCTTCATGGTGAAGCTGGATTTTTGGATTTCTTTTCGTGTTTTTTCGTGCTTTTCGTGGTTAAAGTGTATTTAATTGTTTCTTTTGGTTGCGGCTATGCCGCGCTAAGTTTTTCGTGGTAAGAAGATTTTGCACAGGGTTGTCCAGAATGAGGGAGGGGCTGTCCAGAATGTGCGGAACATGTGTCCAAAATATGCGGGAGCATATTGCTTTTTCCATACTTTTAATATATAGTGTTGAATATCAAATAATACAATCACCATGATAGTTGCAGTTGCTTAAGGTTCTATATTTATGAAAAATAAAATCATACAAGTTCCGCGCCGGTTTGTGCAGCAGGAGTGGGGCGGTACGGAAACGGTGATTATCGAGACATCGCACGAATTGCATAAATTGGGCTATGATGTAGAGATTTTTACTTCGAAAGCGCTTTCCGGCATCAGCCGCGAAAGGATTCTGGGTATTCCGGTAAGGCGGTTTTCTTATTTTTATCCGCGACTGGGGCTTCGCCGGGAGGATAAACTTCGTTTGGATATGCGCGGCGGCAACGTGTTTTCCCTGAGTTTTCTGCTGGCTGTCTTGTTTGCGCGCAATATCAAGGTTATCCATCTTCATACCGGCGGATTTCTTGGGGGATTGGTCCGGTTTGTTTCCAGGCTCCGTAAGATTCCTTATGTATTAAGTATTCATGGCGGCGCGCTCGATTTGCCTGCGCAGCAACTGAAAGAGATAGTAGCGCCTATGAAAGGCAGTTTCAACTGGGGTAAAATTTTTGAAATCATTCTTAGGTGTAACAGAATTAACCAGGACGCCTCGGCGATAATTTGCGTGTGTGAAAATGAACGGGCACTGATGGCGCGCAAGTATCCGCAAACGAAAGTGGTGTATGTGCCTAACGGCGTTGATGTTGAACGGTTTGCCTCCGGCGATGCTGCCAGATTCAAAAGTAAGTATGCTCTTGGGAACAAGGAAATATTGCTTTATGTCGGGGGATTTTATCCGCAGAAGAATCACCTTTTGCTGCTGGATGCGTTTGCTGGAATAATTGAAAGTCATCCGCAGACGGTATTGGTTTTGATTGGAGTGGCATACGATAAAGCTTATTATGAAAAACTGATAAATCAGCTCACGGCTCTGAACATTGCTGATTCTGTGATTTTGCTGCCTAATTTAAATTTTGAGGATAATATGCTGATTGATGCTTATGCCGCCGCATCCGTTTTTGTATTTCCAAGCAAATATGAAACGTTCGGCATCGTGGCGTTAGAGGCATGGGCGGCTCGGAAACCGGTGATCTGCGGGAAAGTCGGCGGACTTGTTTCTTTTATCCGGGATAATGAGAACGGGCTTTTTTTTGATGTGGATTCGGCCCGGGACTTGCAGCAGAAAGTCAGGATGCTGCTGGATGACAAGGATTTAGCCGGGAAGCTGGCGCGTAACGGATTTGCGGATGTGCAGAATTACTCATGGTCCAAAATTGCGGGGAAAATTGCCGCCATATATGAGGGAATATGAAATATATCTTAATCAGGGATGATGACGTCAATTTTTTTACCAGTCCGGATGTGCTTGAAGAAGTTTACGGGTTTATTTTTGAGAATGATATTCCAATCAACTTTTCAGTTATTCCGGCGGTGAACACCGCGGCTAAAACAGAATCTTGTCATTTTGGAGCAGGCAATCCGGAGCCGTTTCTGCCGGAAGATATTGCCGGCGAAGATAAGCAGTTTCCGATTACCGGGAATCCTGATTTGCTGCGCTTTCTTAATGCTGTCAATAAAAAGGAATTTTTGCTGCACGGCTTTGAACATTCGGGGAAATCCGGAAAGTATGAGTTCGAGTCAGAGGATAAGGATGTAATTGAAGACAAGCTTATTAAAGGGATTGCAATTTTTGAAAAAGCCTTTGGCGTGATTCCGGAAACATTTGTAGCTCCTCAGGATAAATACAGCAAGACGGCGTTTTTCGGGATAAAGAGCAGATTCAAGACCCTTTCGCTGGGCTGGGTGGATTCCAGCCGGATTCCTTTTTCGTTGTATTGCAGGTATGTGCAGATGAAATTAATGCACAGAAATTATATTTGTGACGGGAAGTTCCTGATTTCCGAGCATCCGGGTTGTATGTTTTCCAAGTTTACTGATATCCATAAAATGAGTGAACATTTGGATAAATACATCATCAATCACCAAATAACCGTTATAGTCACTCATCACTGGGAGTTTTTCGACAACGGGATTCTGAACCGGGATTTGCTTGCCGCATTTCGCCGGAGAATAACGGGACTGATGGGCAAATGTGAATTTTTGACTTTCTCCAAGCTGCGTGGAAAGTTTTTCAATTAATTTGACACACGTTCAAAAAAATAAAATTGGCAATAATTTCGGACTGATTTGAGTTGCATTTATGAATAAAAGAGCTATCGTTATTTTAATCAGTTCAGGTTTTAACGTGTTGTACCTGATGCAATCCTGGTGTTTTTTTACTAACACATTTGTATCGGATTCAGGTTTTTGCTATATTACTGGTATTCGTCACTTTAAGTTATTTTGGAAAAGGAAATCTGTATGCTACTTAATTCATATGACAAAAATGGTATTACGGTTCTTGAGATTGAAGGTCGACTTGATGCCAGTTGTGCCGTTGCGCTTAAAACTAAGTTCAGAGAATTGTCCGCCAGGCAGAATAACTTTGTTTTAGACTTGTCAAAAATGGATTATATTGACAGCACCGGCCTGGGAACTATCGTGTCCTGTTTGAAAGTAGTCTCAGAAGCCAGCGGCGATGTAAAGCTTGCCTGTCTCAAGGATAAGCCGAGAATGATTTTCGAAATTACCCGTGCATATAAGATTTTTGATATTTTTGACGATCTTAACGCCGCCATAGAGTCTTTCATCCAATAATTCAATTTGACCCGTGAACAGGGAAATTCTTAATGGATAATATCAGTCTCTTAGCCATTGACGATGAACGGTTTAATCTGCTTCTGCTGGAAGAAGCGCTTAAGAGCGAAGACATTAGTGTTGCAACCTGTACTTCGGCGGACAAGGGACTTGAACTGATCAAGGCCAATGATTACGATGTATTGCTGCTGGACGTTATCATGCCGGGTATTGACGGATTCGAGTTGAGAAAGATCATCCGGGAGTCCCGTCCGCACCTGCCGATCATTTATCTTACCGCAATTGTTGATACTATAGACAATTCACTGATTGAAAAAATCTCCCAGGACAAGCTGACTTACTACATGCGCAAACCGTTTGTCCGCGATGAACTGGTCAAGATGATTCGCAGTACAGTTGCCAAAAGGCGCTCAGAAGAGCAAACCAAGGAACTTTATACCGGAATCATGGAGGATCTGGCGCTGGCTGCGGAAGTTCAACGTCTGCTTATTCCTGACTGGGTAATTCTGAATGACGATGTTATCGTTTCGTCCATATATGAACCATCGCAGAAGATAAGCGGCGATATGTTTGATATGATACGGCTTGTTTCCGGCAAATATTTTTTCTTTATCGGGGATATTGCCGGACACGGAGTGCAGGCGGCTTTGTATATGAGCGCCATTCAATCAGTCTTGAAGATGATAATCGGCATGGACAATTGGGAAATCACTACTCATGAGGTACTTACTCGTCTCAACTGGGTATTTTGCACTGAACTGGGACAGGAAAAATACATGACCTGTATGGTGGGAATTTTCGACTTCACGACCAATGAACTTGAATTCTTTAATGCCGGCCATCCTAATCTGGCGGTTTTTAATCCGGAAAAAGGCGCTGTCGAATTATTGAATCCTGGTGTTAAAGGCGGAATCCCGGTCGGGTGGGACAGGTATTATGAGTACAAGGAAGAAGATGTGATCAAATATAAATTCAGCGACGACAGCATTTTTTTCATGACAACCGACGGAACATTTGAAATTTCCAATTCAAATGATCAAATGCTCGGGTTTGACAAGATGATTCAGCTGTTGGAGTCATTGGTTCATGACCAGGACTCTGCGGTTATTCCCTACCGCGTCAGAGAGGCGCTGCCGCAGATGGGGTACAGTGTGGCCAGTGATGACATGACTATTATCACCGTTAAAAAAATAGTGCAGGACCAGGAGAAAGTCGGCCGTAAGTACTGGATGATCCATCCCATGGTTCAGGAAGTCAATAAATTATGTGCAGATTGTGAAAAGTATATTGTTGACTACGCAGGGGATACGGAACTTTCAGTAAAAGTGGAATTGATCCTCGGTGAATTCCTCAATAATATTGTTATGCACGGGCTGGAAAACAACCAGCAGTCCAGGCCGGGGATTCTTGTTCAAATAAAGATTTCCGACCAGGAAGTCACTATTAAGATTTTGGATAAGGGGAAGAAATGGTCGTTCAACACCTCGCCGGTTCCGCCCTCGGAGGATATCTGGAACAAAGATGAGCAATTCGCTACTTCCGGGCGTGGAATGACTATAATTCGCACAATCGCATCTGAAATCAGCCGCAACCGCTATAAAGACCTCAACGAGACAGTGTTCAAAATCCGCAGACAACAAGGGTGAAGCCATGCCGAAGGTCAGTGTCGTAATGCGATCAATAAATGACTTGAGCTTCATTGAAAAGACTTTGACTGCTGTTTTAAATCAGCGCTTCAAAGACTTCGAACTGATCAATATTGATTCAGGCTCTACCGATGGAACTTATGAAATTATCAAAAAATACAATCCGGACAAATCCTGTCAGATCAGACGGGAGGATTATGTGCCCGGCCGCGTACTTAATAATGCGGTCAAAGCATGTTCCGGCGAAATAATCGTATTCAATAATTCCGATTGCATTCCGATGAATTCAGACTGGCTGGGGAATTTAATAAAGCCGTTGCTGGAGCATCCGGAAATCGTAGCGGTATTCGGCAATCAGATTCCGCGTCCGGATGCCACCCCGCTGGTAATCAAAGACTACCGGCGGGCTTTTGGTGACGGCTCTATTTCCGCGTCATGGGGGCACTTCTTTTCGCTGGCCACATCTGCAGTTCGGAAATGCGATATCATCCAGCATCCGTTTAATGAAAACCTGAAGTATTCTGAAGATATCGAATGGTCATGGAGGATGAAACAGGCCGGACGGAAAATTACATATGCGTCAGACGCCGTTGTTGAACATTCTCATAATTACAAGCTGCGCGAGGTCTGGAAAAGATTTTATAATGAAGGTCTTGCCGATGGTTGTATTTACGGAGAAATGAAAAATTTCACAGCCGGAATGCTTTTGCCATTTGGAGTTGAAGCATGCAGAGATATCCAGTTTCTGATCAGCACCGGCAGTATTGCTTATATCCCGTATGGTCTGGTTTACCGGTTCATTCAGCGTCTGGCCGCCTGGAAAGGCAGACGGGATTTTCTTAAAAGACCTTGAAACATTGTTTTGGCATTCTATAATATAAAACCTGTTATTTTAAATTAGAGTTCATATATGGATATTTTTAAGCTTAAAATAGCTAATGTTGTCCGAAGATTCGCCTTTAAAGAATGGGGCGGTACTGAAACTGTCATCTGGAATACTTCAAAATGCCTGCGCGGACTTGGTTGCAATCCTGAAATTTTATGTACGCGCGCGCTTTCGCCCATGGCAAAAGAATCTGCTGAAGGTATTGCGATAAGACGTTTCCCTTATTTCTATCCCTATTTTCCGCTTTCTTATGGCAATAAACGGCGTCTGGATAAGAAAGGCGGCAGCCCGCTGTCTTTTCAATTGTATCAATATCTGCTGGATAACCAATACGATGTTATCCACTGCCATACCTTATCCCGGCTGGCTTCACAGGCGTGTAAAGCTGCCAGGACAAAAAAGATTCCTTTTGTCGTTTCCTTTCTCGGCGGACGCTATGATATGCCGCAGAAAGAGATTGCTGAAATGAACCGGGCTGTCAGGCATTCCTTTAATTATGGCAGGCTGCTTGATCATTTTGTTGCTGAAAAGGACTTTTTCGCCATGGCCGACGGAATTGTCTGTGTAGGCTATGATGAGTATGAATTGATCCATCGTGAATTTCCGGATAAACTGGTAGAGTACATTCCCAACGGAGTAAACCACAGTAAATTTGCGGGGGCTGAAGCGTCCGGATTCAGAAAGAAATACGGAATTTCCCATGATGACACAGTGCTTTTGTGTGTTTCCAGAATTGATTATCAGAAGAACCAGAAACTGCTGGTTGAAGCTGCAGTCAAGCTGATAGCGTCAGGTGAAAAAATACATTGTGTAATTGTCGGCCCGGTGACGGCAGATGATTATTATCTGGAGCTGGAAACTATGATTGCGAAAAATAATCTTGATTCTGCCTTCACCATCATTCCAGGCTTGCATTCCGAATCTGCTGAATTGATGTCCGCATATAAGGCTGCGGATATCTTTGTTTTACCTTCTCTGCTCGAACCATTTGGTATTGTGGTGCTGGAGGCCTGGTCTGCCGGGATCCCGGTAATTGCGGCTAAAGTAGGAGGTTTGCAACGGCTGGTGGAAGACGGGGTGACGGGAATGTTTTTTGATACTTCGAATCTTCAGACTTTTCTGGATGCGTTTTATAAACTTAAAAGAAATCCTGATTTAATAAAATCGCTGAGGGAGAATTCTCTGAAAATGGCTACAGAGAATTACAGCTGGGAAAAAATTACTGGCAAATTATTAGATTTTTACCGGAAAGTAATAGAAAAATATGAGTCAGAAAAATAGAATTCTGTATGTGTCTGCAACTTCCGGATTTTTCGGCGGTGTTGAACGCTATATCTATGACAGTGCCAGGCTGCTGGCTGAAAACGGGTTTGAAGTTTCTGGTTTGTTTGAACATGCGGGCGGTAAAGAACCCGATGTTTTCCTTGAAGCGTTCCGCAAAATCTATTCGCCGGGAGATGTTGAGGCGTTTGATGGATCTGAATTTGATATTGCATTTATCCATAAAGTGGAAGATCCGGAACTGTTGAGAAATATCCGGCGTAAATTTGTTACAATTGTCTTTATTCATGATCATGACTATTATTGCTTGCGCAGGCATAAATATTTCCCGTTTCGTAGAATTAACTGTCATTTGCCGTTCAATCCGGTTTACTGTTCGATTTGCTGCGGTCTGATTGAACGTCAAAATAACCGGTTTAAACCGGTTAATCTCTGCCGCAGAATGGCGCTTATGCGGGAAGTGAAAAAATGTAACGCGTTTACTGTTATTTCCGCATACATGCGGAACAATCTGTTGCTGAATGGTTTCAACGTCAATTCTATTTATAAACTTTATCCGTTCAAGCATCTGAATGATTCTGTTTGCAGACAGGAGCATAATAGCGGGCTGCCGGTGATACTGTATGTCGGGCAGCTTATCAGGGGAAAAGGGGTTGATTTACTGCTGACCGCCCTGTCCAGGCTTGACATTGATTTCAACGCTTATATTGTGGGAGGCAACAATGACGAGGGATATTTGAAAGAAATGAGTTCTGCGCTGGGCTTGAGCAACAAAGTTTTTTTTACGGGGTGGCAGAATAAGCCGGACGAATATTTTGAAAAAGCCGATGTGGTGGCGTTTCCGTCGAGATGGCAGGAACCGTTCGGTCTGGTCGGTATTGAGGCGTTTTCATTCAGGAAGCCGGTCGTGGGTTTTGACGTCGGCGGTGTCAGCGAGTGGCTTACCGATAATCATACCGGGATACTGGTGAAAGAGAAGGATATTGACGGTATGGCTGAAGGGCTCAAACGGCTCTTGCAAAATAAAGCACTTGCAGATAAACTTGGCGATAACGGTTATGATTTCGTCAGGAAACATTGTTCAGGTGAAAATTTCATTGCCGGATTCAAGGTCATGATTGATGATGTTTTGATAATAAACAAGGGGAATCCGCATGTATAAAATTTTAATCAGCGGTATGGCTTATGACGGCGGGAAGTCGGGTATTTCCGTTTATATGAACAATATGATCATGGAGTTGGCCCGTGAACATCTGGTGAATGTTGTGATGCTGGAATCTGACATTAAATGCTTTCCGGCATCAGATAATCCGAATATTCGCTTTATAAAGACCTCTGATTTCTTGCGCAAACCTTTGATCAATATGTTCTGGCATCTGCTGGTCCTGCCTTTTATGATTATGAGAGGCAAGTATGATTTTATTTTTTTGCCGGCCGCCAACAGACGGGCACTTTTGTTCTATCCTCTTTATACCATTGCCGTGGTGCATGATCTTTCGCAATATCATATTTCAGGCAAATATGATCTGTTCAGGATGTTTTATATCAAGCGGATTCTTCCTTTTTGCGTCAGGCGGGCAAATCAGTTGATCGCGGTGAGCAACAGTACCAGGGACGATCTCATCAAATTCTGGAAAATACCGCCGAGTAAAATAAGCGTAATTTATAATGGCTATGATCATAAATTGTACAACATTAAAAGCATAACTGAGCCGCAATTTCATCAGGAAGGCGATACTGGGAAGAAGTATATACTCTATATTTCCAGGATTGAACACCCCGGGAAAAATCATCTCAATCTTATAAAGGCTTATGAAAAACTTTCTGATAATATCAGGAATAAATATGATTTGGTGCTGGCCGGCAGTTTCTGGCAGGGGTCGGAACCTGTCAAAGAATACGCAGAGCAGTCGTTCTGCCGTGAATCTATTAAATTTCCCGGCTATATAGACAATTCTGCGCTTCCGTCGCTTTACCGCAACGCTTCACTTTATGTCTTTCCTTCGCTGTTTGAAGGGTTCGGGTTATCGCTGCTGGAAGCGATGGCATGCGGAATTCCTATAGTCTGCTCTAATAATTCGTCGCTGGCGGAAGTCGCTGGTGAGGCGGCCTTGAAATTTGACCCGCTTAGTATTCATCAGATTAAGGCGTGTATGGAGAGCATACTGAGTGATGACGGACTGCGCGATAAAATGGTTCAGGCTGGATTGCAGCGCATAAAGGACTTTGATTGGAGAAAAAACGCTGATAAGGTTATCGAGCTATATGAAAAAAGAGATGAGTAATATAAACAGTCTTGAAAAGACTCTGGATTCTTCTGAACACGGATCGGCTGCCGCGGTAAAAAAGATCTTATTCATGATTTATCGCACTGCGGCTTTATTTGCCGGCCGACTGGTAAAATATCTGATTACTCTGATTCTATGCATCGTAATTACTTTGCCGCTGCTGGTTTTTCTGATATTCCGCAAGGTATTTGCCGGCAGCAATATTTTTATTCCTATGGATATCATCGGACAGAGAGGCTTGCCGGTCAGAATCAAATATTTTAACTTAAAAAAATATTATTGGCGCAACGCAGCCCTGCTTTTTTATGTTCTATCCGGCAAACTTCAGTTGACCGGCTTGAGCATAAAAGAATATGACATGCAGAACAGGGTTCCCGGCGATGCGTGTCTGTACAATGTCAAACCAGGCATTTTCAATCTGTGGTTTTTGCGCAGCAGCAGTCGTATCGCGCATAAAAGCAAACTTGAGATTGAAATGGAATATAATTTCAAAAATAGTTTGCGAGGAGATATTCTGCTGATTATCAAGTCGATTCCAGCCGCTTTCTTTCATGTAGAGGTTAAAGATTATCATGCTGAAATCAATTTGCTCGGCATTAAATTTCAGAATATGACCATGATGGAGGCGGTTGAGCGTATCGCTGAACATATTGGACGGAATGAAAGGAGAAAAATATTTTTTGTCAATCCTGATTGTTTTAATAAAACATTTTCTGACAAAGGGTACTTTGAACTTTTGCACAAAGCGGATTATATTTTCCCTGACGGGATTGGTGTGCATCTTGCGTGCAAGATGATAAATAATCCATTAAAGGAAAATATCAACGGAACTGATATGTTGCCGTTTCTGTGTCAGATGGCATTGCAGCGAGGGTTTTCTTTTTATCTGGTTGGCGGTAAACCCGGGATTGCGGCGAAGATGAAAGCTAAACTGGAAAATGATTACCCGGGAATTAAAATTGCCGGAGAACAGCATGGTTTTTTTGATCGGGAAAAGGATAGCGCGTCAGTGCTGGCGAAGATTAACGAGCAGAATCCCGATATTTTACTGGTTGCATTCGGAGTTCCGGTTCAGGAAAAATGGATTGAAGACAATTTCGATAGAATTAACTGTCGGATTGCTATGGGAGTCGGCGGTCTTTTTGATTTCTACTCCGGCAATATCAAACGAGCTCCAACGTGGATGCGCGAAATTGGCGTGGAGTGGTTTTTTCGGTTTTTGATGGAGCCGAAGCGGATGTTTAGGAGATATTTTATTGGGAATCCGGTGTTTATTTTCCGTGTTTTGCGCTGGAAGTCACGTAAGGACAAAAAAGAATAATGGATGAACTGAAGCATTCTGTCAGTAAAGAATTGATGGACCTCCTGATTGACCGCGGGCGGTCCAAATTCCGTTCTTACATCAAATTTAAAGTTGCTTTGTGGGAAGTCACCGTAAAGATGACATACATTATCAAACGGTCGATGGACATCATTTTCGCGGTCGGGATGCTGATTTTACTTTCTCCGGTATTTATTATCACGGCGATAGCAATCAAACTGAATTCCGCCGGTCCTGTAATTTTCAAGCAGGTTCGTGTTGGCAAAAATGGACGGCATTTTGACTTCTTCAAATTCAGATCAATGAAGGTGGGGGTCTGGCTGTCGGAGGAGGAGCGCTCGCAGCTGAATGAATCCAAGGACGGAGTAATTTTCAAGATGAAGGAGGACCCGCGGGTAACCTCAGTCGGACGTTTCATCCGGAAATTCAGTATTGATGAATTGCCGCAGCTTTTCAATGTTCTGATCGGCGATATGAGTCTGGTCGGGCCGCGTCCGCCGCTACCTAAGGAAGTTGCCCTCTACACCCTGGATGAACGGAAAAGGCTTCATGTAACTCCTGGAATTACCTGCATATGGCAGGTCTCCGGACGCAGTGATATTCCGTTTAAACAGCAGGTGGAATTGGATAAGGAATACATCAAAAGCAGAAGTTTCTGGAAAGATATCGGGATTCTGCTTAAGACGATTCCAGCGGTATTTACAGGGAAAGGCGCTTACTGAGTGCACGGGGTTTATTATGAAATGCCTTATTAATTGCAGAAAAAATCAGACAGGCTGGACAAAGAAGTATTTTTACGACATTCCGTCATATATGGTTAGAGTGGCGAACAAGCCGATACTGGAATATTACATCGAATTCTGCTCGATTATCGGAATAAGTGATGTGCGCATTGTTATGGAAGATGCCGAACCATCGATAGAAAAATATTTTCAAGACGGTGCTCAGTGGAACTTGAAGATTACCTATGGCAGTTCACGCGAAAATGAACAGCTTACAAGCATTGTCGAGCGTAACCGTCTGCTTTTTTCAGGGGATGATTTGCTGGTCATTAACGGTTTAGTTTTCATCAGTTATGACAAGAACCGGCAAGAATATGATTTTTTCCAGGAAGATGCTGATTTGGAACTGGTTGATGAAGACCGCAGCGGATTGATTTATTTGAGAAACAAGACAGTTCACGTTCCGGCGCAAACAGTTTATTTTCAAAAATATACCGGAACGATGTTAGGTTTTTTGCTGATTAATTCGATTGGCAGACTCTTCGAAATTAACATGAAACTGGTCAACGGCGAATCTGATAAATATATCATGTCCAGTTACAATAATGAAGAAGGTGTTTTTATCGGGCAGAATGTTGAAATCATGAAAGAATGTGAAATCAGCAAACCTGTGATCATCGGCAATAATATCCAGTTGAAAAACCTTTCCCGGATCGGCCCTGCCGCAATCATTGGCGACAATACTCTGATTGATGCTAATACGGCGGTTAATAATTCGGTGGTCTATGGCGATTCTTACATCGGGTCATCTCTGGAAATCAGCAATAAGATCATTTACAAACGCCGGGTTATAGATCCGTTATCCGGCGAAGTACTGGACATCGTCGATAATTTTCTTATTTCTGAAATAGATTCGAAAATTTTCAGGTACTACTTTGTCACGACCGTTCATTGCATTACGGCTTTCTGTCTGATGCTGATGCAACTGCCTGTCTTCATTATCCTGAGGCCGTTCATTTCTGCTCCGCACATGGAGAATAACTACTGGGCGGATAAGACCGGAAGCAATAAAATTGATTTTGCCGACTATAAAAAATGTTCAAAAGGAATCGTTAATAAATTGTTCTTCAAATTTTCGCTGGACAAGTTTCATCTGATTTATCTGGCTTTTATGGGTAGAATTTTTCTGGCCGGCAACAAACCGATTTTGGCGACAGATGAAAATGTTACACTGGTTAACGAATTGCCTTCGTATCATCCGGCTGCGTTTTATTATTCTGAAACTATTGGCCATGAAAACGACGAATTTCAATCCAGAATCGATGAACTTTATTACTCATTTCACCGCAGTCTCCGGTTTGATTTAAGTATAATTGCAACTACTTTAGTACAAAGGCTTTTCCGGGAAATAAATGAATAATCAGAAAACTGAACCTAAAATTATCCTTGTCGGCGGCGGATCATGTTCCGGCAAGTCCACGCTTGCCAAAAATATTTTCCGGGAATTGTCGCCATCTACGTTTGTTGAGAGAATATCAATTGATGATTACTACAAGGACCTTGCCGATAGAGACTCTGTATTGCTGAATGATTATAATTTCGACTCGCCGGAAGCCATCGATTCGAACTTGCTTTTTACGCACATGCAGACCCTTCTGGCAGGTAAACACGTCAAGCGTCAGCACTATGATTTCAAAACGCATTCAATCAGTTATCCTGGAACTGATGTCAATCCGGCAACGTTTATAATTGTCGAGGGTATTTTTGCCTTATATTATAAAGAATTGCGAAAGATGGCTGCCGCCAGCATTTTTTTGGAATCGCCGGCGGATATCCGCCTGATTAAACGTATAAAGCGGGACCGGGCGGAGCGAGGCCTGGATGTTGACCTTATCATCCGGCAATATTGTGAGACAGTCCGTCCAATGCATGAGTTGTATGTCGCCAGCAGTATCAAATATGCCGATTTGATTGTTGACAGCGGTAAATTTGACGAAGTCACCAATCTGAAAAAAGCAATGCATTTTCTATCCGGGAAATTTAACTTATGAGTAAATATACTATTTACGGTAACGATGCGTTTGACCGGAAGATTGATGCTCTTCTGAAAATTATTGCTGGAAGAGTTATTGATACTGTCGGCCGGAAATATCTGGCGTCGTTAGTTCTGGGTGGCGGATATGGTCGGGGGGAGGGGGGCGTATTGCTGAAAAGTAATGGTGAAATGTCCCTTTACAATGATTTTGATTTCTTTGTTATTACCAGCGATATCAGCAGATTGCAGCAACGGCGAATCAATCTGGCTTTGCGGAATTTGTCGCCTGAATTGTCCGTGACTGCGGGAATTGACGTAGATTTCAGCCCGGCAAAAAATATGTCTGAATTGCAATCATCTGAATTTACAATGATGTGGCAGGAACTGAAACACGGTCATGTTATTGTTTATGGGCCGGAAAACATTCTTGACCAGTTGCCCGCTTTTGATTTAAATTATATGCCGCATGAAGAACTTGCCAAGCTTATGCTGAACCGGGGAACCGGTCTGCTGCTTGCCAGACAGCGCATGGGAAAAAGTCAATTGGATGGAGAGGATGTTGATTTTATTGCCCGTAATATCTGGAAGGCCGTGATGGCATGCGGCGATTCATATCTGGCGGTGAATCATACCTATTCTTACTCATATAAGCGGAGATCTGAATTATTTGACACGTATAAGGATATTCAAGAAATTTCCGATTTTTATCCGTGGTACAAAGCCTCCATCGAATTCAAGCTGAAGCCGGTCATGCCGGATAAAGAGGAACTGTCGGCAATGTGGAATGAAGCCAGGGAGTTCTTTGTCAGGTTTTATCTTTATGTATTTAACGTCTGCCTTGGTGCACAGGAAATGAATTTATCGCAAATTCAAAGGGCTTTTTACCTGCACTCGCCGTTCGCCAAAAATGAGACCCCGCAACAAATGCTTAAAAACTTTATTATCAATATGCTGGAAGTAGGCCCGGCTAAATTTAACATGGATTTATTCTTTAAATATCCCAGAACCCGACTTTTTATCGTTTTACCTGCAATATTATTTGATAATGAGGCGATTCGCGATTATATTTTACTATTGCCGGGAATTTCAATCTCCAGTTCAGGAGATGAAATTCTGAAAAGTTATCTCAAGTTATGGAATAGATTTAATTAGCCAATATATGAGGGTCTATGGAAATACGTGACGACAGCGAACCGGTACTTGGCGGAATTGATACCAACCTTTTCAAGTATGACTTGCAAATATTGATGCTTGCTGTCTGGAAACGATTTTATCTCCTCTTGATTATACCCCTGATTACCGGATTTCTTACATTCAGTTATGTCGCAGTCTTTCAGCAGAAAAGTTGGACTGCCAGATGTTTATTATTCAGGCATACCAACATTGAGCGTCTGCAAAGCGATATGCCGAACCTTTACAAGCCGGTCGAAACTAAAGTGATTACTGAAATGATACGTATCCGCAAAAATATGCGGGAAGTGATCACGAGGTTGAAGCTGAGAACGTCGCTTGCTTCTCTTTATGCTCAAACTGCCGTAGAAACACAGGAGGACAATGAAAATATCATAAACATTGTTGCCAGTTCCGACACCCCGCGCGAAGCTGCGGCTATTGCCAATATGCTTGCTGACGTTTTCATAGAAGATTATGTGGAAAATCAAAATACTTCCGTACATAAAATTTATAAATATTACACTGAAAGCAAAATCAATCTGTCGCAGAAGATCAAAGCGCTTGAAGCTCAGCAGGAGGAATACCTGAAGCGGTTCAATGTCATTTCGATCACTACTGAAACCGAAGGCAAGTTTAAGCTGATGAATGAACTTGAACTGAATCTGGTCAAGGCTAAAATGCTGGAATCTGCATTGCGGACCAGTATCGGCAATCTTGATAATAATATTAAAGATATGAAAGAGGACGTACAGCTTAACTATACTGTAACATCCACCGACAATTCTGAAATAGAAGTAATGCAGGGCGTTCTTTATAAACTGCGCCAGCGCTATACGGATGATAACCCGAAAGTTCAGAAACAGATGGCTGAAATTGAATACCTGAAAGATAAACTCGGCAAGGTTAAAGAAGAAAAACGCACTCCAAGCACGGTTACTTACGGCGGCAATATCGTTCGTCAGGCCATCCAGGAGCAGCAATTCAAAGCGCAGGCCGAATTGAAAGGCGTAACCCAGAACATAGGTCAGCTGGAGGTTACAATCAATAAGTTGAAAGGTGAATTGACCCAGCTTTCCAGAATGGAAAGTGACTTTTTGGAGATCAAACGCCAGCTGGATTTAAACCGTGATTTACTGAAGAAGATAGACGGCACGGTTTCGATGATGAAATTCGCACTCAATACCAATGTCAGTGACATTACAATTCTGGAACGTGCGGAACCGCCGTCTTCGCCTTCGGTAAAAAAACGGAGATTCATCATTTTCGTCGGTTCGCTTGCCGGTTTTCTGCTGGCCCTCGGCGGATTATTAATAATGGAACTGATGGATTTTTCAGTGAAATCCAGATTTGATATCGAAAATGTGCTGAAAATAAAGATGCTGGGCAGTCTGCCGATGATTAATCAGGTTACGCTGCAATCTTTTTATTCCGCGATACAGGTTGTTTATAAAAGAATTGCGGAATATGCCGATAAGCCGTCTGATGTGACATTAATCACTTTCGGCGATGTGGAGTCCAAATCCGGCAAGACATTCTTTATCAAGAAATGTATCGACCTGTTCGGTCCTCAGGATAAAAAGATACTTTATATTTCTACAGTTAATGAACTGTCACGGAATATGACTAAATTCGCAGTGAACGACTATATCTATAAAGATGAAGTAATCAATCCGAACATGCCGCTGGAAAATGCTCATCGGCTCTATTTTGTGATGGACGATTATACATATATCGCCCCTGCTGACAAAGCAATGATTGATAAATTTATCGCTAAATTTAACGGACATTACGACTACATTTTCTGGGAACTTTTTGAATTTAACAAAAATGAACAATTGTTTGCGACAATTTGTCAGGCGGCAGATCTTGCTGTGCTTGTGACCATGTTCAAACGGTCGAATAAATTCAAACTGGTTAAATGCGTAAACTTCCTTAAAGAACATGATTGCAAGAAATTGGGCGGAATTTTGAACAACGTCGAGAAAAGCTATTTTATCCGGAGTGTGTAATAGCTCAATTATTACAGGAATGATTAATATGTTTAAACAAAGAAAGTGGCTTGCGATGTCAGTAAAGGTCAAACTTATTGGAACGTTTGGTGCATTTCTTATAATGTGCTTTCTGTGCGGTTGCGCGGACAAGACTGAAATTCCGCTGGCTCCGACCAAGGAACAGCATTATGAAGAGATCAAAGTCATTAAACAGGACCCGCTGGCAATTCAAAAAGAGCTTGAGGATCTTCAGAATACCAAACCTCAGCCGTACCACGTCGCAGCGGGGGACAAATTTGACTTCAAAGTATACGACAATGATGACCTTAATTCCCAGGGTCTGATTGTCACTCCTGACGGCTATGTTTCGCTAAGTCTTATCGGACCGATAAAAATCGGCGGCATGACCGTGCTGGAGGCTACTAAATTTATTGAAACTAAATTTTCAGAATATATTCGCTTCCCGAAAGTTTCTCTGGTCCCGACAAGGATACAAAGCGGAACTTTTACGATTTCGGGTAAAGTGAACGTTCCCGGCAGATTCCCTCTGCGAAATGAACCTAGATTGTCTGATGCAGTAGCAATGGCCAGAGGCTTTGCCGATGGTTTGTTTCAGGGCGATTCAGTCGAAATGGCTGATTTGAAAAATTCGTATATCACACGCGAAGGGAAAATATTGCCGGTTGATTTTACCAAAGCTATTCGCGGGGGGGACCGCCTGAATAACATTCCGCTGCGCGACGGCGATTACATCTTTATTGCTTCTTCAATGAATGAAACGGTATATGTAGTTGGTGAAGTCGGCGTTCCCGGTTATCTCGGGTATAAAGACAAAATGACTTTAATGCAGGCGATTGCATGGTCCCGCGGTGTGCTTGACACTGCGTCATCGGACGCATGGATCATTCGCGGCGGCATGGTTCACCCGAAAGTCTACAAAGTTGACATTGACAAGGTTATGAGAGGCCGGGCGCTTGATTTTCATCTCGAACCTAATGACGTAGTTTTCGTTCCCAAGGATGGGCTTTCACAGTATAACGTAGTCGTGAAGAAGATATTACCCACACTGGAAGCGATTAACTTGATTGCCGGCCCGGCAACCAATGTAATCAAGCCTTAGAAAATATTCACTCAAGGTAAAGAATGGGTCTGTCGGAATATAAATACTTTATTTTTTTCTTGACCTTGATCTTATTGGTGCCGATAGGGGTCTTGCTGGCTTCGACATCAAAGTTTTTTGAAAAAGTCATCCTTTTCATGATGATTTTTTTCACCTGCCGCCTGACAGAGAGTATTCACTTCGTATCCAGGGAATTTTATCGCGGAACCTCACGCGGATTTGAAGTGGGACTGGTTGACCTGGTTGCAATGGTTTTATTTTTAGTCATCATCATACGCCAGGGCAAAGATTTTAAGATTAAGATGATACCGCCCGGTTCATTTATCTATTTTATCTACTTCGCCTTAAGTCTGGCTTCAATTACTAATGCCTATGAACCGCTGTACTCTTATTTTGAAATTTTGAAAATGATCCGGATGTATTTTTATTTCTGGGTTTTATATAATTATTTTAACAGTTATGAACGAATTGCCCTGGCTATCCATTTTATTCCAGCTATCATTATTTATATCTTTATTATCGCTCTTTATCAGAAATACCGGATGGGTATTTATCAGATCAGCGGCCCCCTGCCGCATCAGAATTCATTATGCATGTATATGACAATCTTGAGTACGATCATGTTCTCGCAACTGATGAACGAAAAGAAAGCGTCTATTCTTAAATCAGCCTTCATTTTCTTAATGTTCGGCATGGGATCGCTGCTGGTGTTTTTTACGCTTTCGCGCGCCGGAATGGTTTGTTATATCGGAGGATGTCTCGTCGTATTATTGCTTTCTTACGCTTCCGGTTTTGAGATGAAAAAATTTATTATTACCGGCATGATCGGATTCGGGGCAATTATCGCTGTGGTTTCTATGATCAATACTGTTTTGCAGCGTTTCGAGAATGCGCCTGTGCAATCTAAGATTACCAGGTACAATCTGGCTATATCGGCGGTTAATATGGCTAATGATAAATTCCTGGGTATCGGATTGAATAATTTCGGGGTGAAAGTCAACAAGCCGTGGCCTTATAGCAAGCATCTGGAGAAAGGGAATAAAAAGTTTAAAGAAGGATTGGTTGAGACCGTTTATCTGATGATAGCCGCCGAAACCGGTTGGATTAACCTTGTGGTTTTCGCAGTATTTCTCTTATATTACTACATTATGAATTTTATTAATATTTTCCGGTTTGCCAATACGGAATATCAGTATTTCGCTATCGGTCTTGCCGGCGGCCTGGGGTCTATATATTTACAGTCTTCGCTGGAATGGGTGCTGAAACAATCGCCAAATTTTTATCAGTTGATGTTCTGTTTCGCCATCATTGCGGCAATGATGGGTATCTACAAAAGAGAATTTGCCATATCGCGACGCAAAGAAGAAAGAGAACAGGATTTGCAAAAACAGATGGAAAAGACACTGAACGAAGAGGAAATGCGACAAGTTCAGCTCGCCGCCGCTAATGCCGCCCGACAGGAAAACTGAGCGTATAGGATTATACCTTCAGGTGATGGAGTATATTCTCTATCTTGGATAGGAATCCGTATTCCGCGAAAAACTTTTCGTATGCCTTTGCCGCGTTGGCGGTGATTCGCTGCTGTTCTTCCGGATGCGCCAGATAATAGGTGATTTTATCCTCCAAATCCGCCATGTCCCATGCCACCGGCACATAGGTCTCATTCGCAACATGAATTTGCGGATAAGTAGTCAAATGTTCAACGGATGGCTTGAACAGCAGACAGCCTTTAATCATCGCCTCGAAGTCTTTTGGACAAATTTCGCCGTATCCGAACGGAGAGAATGAGATACGGCTCGATTCCAGTTCGCTGTAATAACTCTTAAGGGCAACTTTCTCTTTGGTGGCGACAATCGCATATCGCGGCGTAAGCGCCGCCAGCCGTTCACAGACAAGCAGTCTGTGGAACCGGCACCAGCCTTCATATTGGGTGAACCGGCAGGTCACATCAATGGTTCTTTGGCCATTCAGTATACAGCGATAATTCTGTCCTTTGAAGACCTTTACCATGCTCCGCCACAGCATCCAGTTCCAGGACGGCATTATTTTATGTATTTGATCTGTTCCGGGTTGCGATAAAAAAAGTCCGTCATGAAACCCGTTTTCCGCAGTCGTTATCAACTGAAACCTGTCGGCGAGGTAATCAGCCATAATGTTGCCGCCTTTAAACGGTTTTGCATAATTACGCTGATCCCGGAATACAAACGGCATCAGGAACAGATCCACATAAGGCAGAATGTCAAAATATGGTGAAACCGCATTGTCGGAAATATCGAAGAAAACCAGTTTGAAAGACCTGGCGCGGTCAATTGACTGAAAGAATTCAAGAACTTGCTGCCGTGATAAAATTTCTCCGTTTATACGGAGCGGCATGCTCACGAAAATTATATCTCCTTTGAAAACTTGTATTCTACTTAATTTTTCCTCTAAGCTGTTACTGATTTGTTCTTCAAAATGAAAGTTGAATCTATCCGCCAGCTCCTGCCTGTAAAAATGAAACGGAAAGGATAAGCCATGTGAGTTGCCTGTGGATGACAGAATAAGTATCTTTCTGCTATTTTTGTTGACACAACAAAAACGCAGATACGAACGCATCTTTTCCTTGACATTCAGTAATTGATCTTTTCTCATAGATGGTGACGGCGTTAAATAATCCGCTCCGTTATTAGATAGTTTTTTAGCAGGACATTAATTTCACTGTATATCTGAAAAAGTTACACGATTAAGGCGCAAATGTCAATATCTGCGAGGCTGATTTCAGCAGAAAGAATAAAAAACGGCAATGGTTCAGAGATCGTTCATATTATATTTATAATTCCGGCCGCGGAATGCGGCCGGAATAAGCAATTCAAAAAGGCGTGACTATTTACCTGCTGTGATTTATGCCGACCATGAACGGCATCCATCCGTTTTTGTTCAGATTGACGATCCCGATTTGATAATCGGCATTGTCGGCGGTATTGACGATCCCGATCTGGATTCCTTCTTTATCGCATTTATTGACGATCCCAAACTGAAGTCCGCTGATCTTTTTCTCTACCACATTTACCAGTGCCATCTGCATTCCGGTAAAATCTTGAGAGTCGTTTACACCGATCATTGCCCACTGGAAACCTTTAACTGTATCGGTCGCACAGCAAAAGAATGACCATTCAAAACCAACTACCTTGCCGTGTCCGGCAGAAATCGGCAGACCCCATTTCAAGCCACTGACGTTAGCGGTTTCAATCGAGGCAGGAGCCCCAAACCAGAACCCAGCAAGGAAAGCATCCCATCTTTCTGGAGCCACCGGAGCGGTAGTTTTTGCTTCCTGTGCGAAAACACTGAAACAGCAGACTGCGGTCAGGATGATTGCGAACGTTAATTTTTTCATGATTTTTCCCTTGGGTTGAATATTGCCGTATAATCCTCATTAATGTTAACATTATACCGGAAAAAATATTTTTCAAACTAAAATTGCAACTGCGGTTCATAGATATACTCTACACTGCTGAAAATTTAAGAATAAACGAGCAGGACTGTGGATTGGATTTTTTCGATCCGATTGACTGGCGATATGAATTGGCAATATGAATATCGCCTGAATGAGGAGCGGAAAAAGACAGCCGCAAGAAGCTAGCCGCAAAGTGGTTGCGATCATTCGAGTTTGGGTTAGCACTCTTCGAGGTCTTCGGTACCCCGGCATCGGCCTCTCAGAATACGAGCCAATTCCCAAAAAAATAGCAATCTATGTTAAATTTTCAGCCGTGCAGAGTATATCATAGACTGAAAAAAAAAAGAGAAAAGACCGGTTGAATCTTTTCTCTGTCTAGGCAGATTTTAAACTATTTTTTATTCCTCGGATTCGCCTTCTTCTTTGCTTCTACGTTTAAGAATGCGCAGCACCTGGGAAGGACGTGCAATATTATCAACGATCTCGCCTATCATCTCCGCGTTGCGCAGTTTTCTGGAGATACTGCCGAGAAGCTGGAGATAATCTTCCTGATTGCCTTCTGGTGCAACGATAAAGACGAGTACGCGAATCGGCTGGTCATCCTGGCTTTGATAATCAACGATAGGTTCTTTGCACAGGCCGACCAGTACTACCGGTTCAGGAATCCCAGTCAGGCGGATGTGCGGCAACGCAAGTCCGAAACCAACGCCTGTAGTCATCATTTTTTCGCGTTTCCACGTAGCTCTCATGATAATGTCGCGGTCAACTTTTGATTTGTCCGCGGCACAGGTGATTAATTTATCCAGAACATCAAATTTGGTTTTGCCGTCAAGAACCAGAATAGTGTCCTTGTCGACATACTTCGTAAAGCTGTTTTTCATCATTGCCTCCAGGCGTGTATTGTATAGCTCATGGCTGCCATAAATTAAATTGCGTATTTCATTATAATGTACTGGTTGAGTTTCATTTTTCAATAAATATTTCTGTATTATTTTGAAGAGAAATTAGATTTATAGATATTGGACACGATATCTCCGATGGTATGAGGCAATTTCTGCTTCGGGCGGCTGCTGCATTATTTCAACAGCGCCGGCAATGGTTTGGTGTTCTCGTCGTCATTTGACAGTGAATCATAGTCAAGGTGTTCGTTCCAGAAATAAATTTTACGCTTCTTTACATCGTTAACTTCTTGTCCGCATAAGTCGTATTGAGTACGAAAGCCTGGATAAGTGATGTGCATCAAATCCAGCATGGTTTCGAAGAAATAATTGGTCATCAAAGATTTGTTCCGGTTGCGGTATAACATCTCTTTGGTCTGCAGGCCGGTCCATTTCCAGAAAGTATCAGTGCCGTAGATGAAAAATGGAATATGATAGTTACCTTTGCAAGTGCCGTAATAGTCATTTTGCCCGTCATCAAAAAGACCGGCGCCGTGGTCGGAAATAAAAACCATTGCCGCCGGATAATCGGTCTTGCTGACATACGTTGCCAGGCGTTCCAGAAAATACCCTGAGAATACCATGCCATTGCGGTAGCTGTTTCTGACCATTTCCTTGTTCTTCACATTGTCTTCATCGCTGGTTGTCGGAGTGAACAGCGCAAACTCTTTCGGAAAGCGGATGTAGAACGGAAGATGAACTCCGATCATCTTCACTATAATCAATGTTTTGCCTTTATTCTCCTGGATGATTTTGTCCACAAACGGCCACATCCCGGTATCATACTCTTTAGTGGCACGGTTCTCAATCGCATGATTAATGAATTTATCCGCTTCAGCTATGATTACGTTAACTCCGTCGCTTTTGGCGGCAAGCGCAGGCTGGTAGGTTATGTAGTAAGTATGGTATTCGGCTTCCTTGAATGCAGTAATCAGCGATTTTTCATAAAAATTAGCCGCATTGTTATCGTTTGACGAGCGGGTAAGCAGCGCAACCGCCGCTTCAAGGGTTTTCGTGGCATGCGTCGTCATGTCAGTATATGAAATCATGTTGCCGTCATGTTCGGCATTCCAGAGCAGGGGGGTGTATTTTTTGTTGATCAGATACGAATAATGATCCTGGCGTTGAGATTCGCCGAGCACCATCAGCAACAAACTTTTCTCCGGTTTGGCAGTGTCGGTAGCGGAGAACGAATGAGCTTGCGACCTTTTGCGCATGCTGATTGAGATATCTTTGTATTCAAAATAATGTGCAATCGCCACGCCGTAGGAAAACCAGCAGTATCCTAGAAAAAACGGGAGCGCTGCAAACGCCCATAAATTCCGGCGGCTTTTCTTCATAAAAATGGCAAAGACCGTTGTAGCGCAGATCATTCCGGCTATGGCCGTATATTCAAACAGGGTAATCACTTTAAAGTAATTGATAATCTCAGCATCACCGGCCAATGAGGCGACAATCAGGATTTGATCGCCAACCTGCCAGAATACCGTGCGATAATGAAGAATAAAATGACACTCGAACAAAACCATTGCCATAATCAGGAAAACCATTATAACCCGCAGTATCTTGCCGCCGCAAAAGTAAACGATCAAAAATGCCGTAAGCAACAGGCTGCGGTACATAATCGTTTCAACATAAAACCACCACCAGATGACGCTTAAAAAAGTTATTCCTGTCAGAATATAACAAGTATTGCACCAGTTTTTCTTCAGCCACTCAATTATTTTCTTCATAGACACAATTCCCGACTGCCAGCCACAGGGCGTTAAAAATTAAAATTTATTGATCTCAGCCAGTTAAGGAGCCGTAAAGAAATAACATTTACATCCTCGCGCTTCTCCCGAATGCCTTTGTGTTTGCCGGTTCGTTACATACCTTCAGGTATGCGCCTTACCGGCAATTCCCAAAATCTCTTCGGGATATTTCGCGAGACTTGTCAAGTTTATTTCTTGACAGCTC
>CAIPAT010000105.1 GCA_903863035.1 uncultured Lentisphaeria bacterium | reverse complement strand
GGCGGCAATCGCAGAAGCTACTAAATTTCAAGTAATATCCAAGCGTTAATAGTCGGCAGGAGCAATTCTATCGGCTATTTTATTCTGCTTTAGAACAGTATTCTGCTTGTGCAGACTGTGCACAAAGAAAAACTCCAGCGGCACAAATTCCCGACTGCAGAGAGAAAAAAACGAAACCATATGAGGCTAATACCATGTCAATGACCAAACGCGATTTTGTGGAAAAGATAGCCAGGGCGACCGGCCTGCTCCAGCAGGATGTGGCTGTCGCGGTGCAGAAATTACTGGACACCCTGGCGGATGAAGTCGCCGCCGGCCGCACTGTCGAACTGCGCGACTTCGGCGTGTTTGACGTGGTTAGCCACAAAGCCCGGGTCGGACGCAATCCCAGGCGTCCGGAAGAGGCTGTTGCCATACCGGCCAGAGCCGGCGTCAGGTTCAGATCCGGAAAAGCCTTGAAAAGGCGGGTCTTGCAGCTGGACACGGCCAGTATCTGCGGGGATTAACGGCAGCGTATACAGGTTGCTGAGTATGTCAAATTTAAATGGCAACCGTGCCAGACGCCAGGCTGAAACGTTTTGCTTTGCGGGACAGGCAGGATGATCCTGAAAAGGATTACGGGCGGCATCATGCCCCCGATATTTATACCATTGTGGCAATGATGACAAGCCGGGAATAGGAGGAGTCGGTGTGCAGCTCGCTGAAAAGTATAAACACAGCAGCAAGGCGCAGGAAGCCGCCGGCATTGTCAAGGAGATGTTCAAAGACGAGTTAAGCCCCGGCGTCATCAGGTTAAGGGAAAGCAAATATTATAAACCCAGTTTCCAAATGGTTGAATGCTTGAGGGCGTTGAAGGATTTGTTTAAGACCGGTTAAGCAGAACACGGTATTTGTCCAATCGGGGATCACCATCAACATCAGTTCCGTCCGCATCGTTCAGCAAGCAGTTGTTCCAGGCGCCATTGGCAATATCCAGATCCGGTTGAATACGTCTTAATCCACACGTTCCGCAGTTGGCCAGCCGTATCCCCCGTTACAAGCGCAAAATAAGAAAAGCGCATCGCGCCGGTGATTGTTCATCGGGCCATGGGTGACGTGACAGTTGTCTGGATTCGTGAGCTCAAAAAATTATTTTCATTCTTTTTAGCTGAAATCTTGTTGAAAATTAACGCTTTACAAAATATTGTAATCGTATTGTTTAATGTTTTCGGATGTTATTAAACCAGTTATGTAGAGACGAATATATACAAGGAAAATAAAATGGCTTTTACACCAGTCGTGTCAACAACTATCGAAGGCGAAACGGTCATTAGCGGAACCCAAAGCATCATATCCGGCGGCACAGCCAATTCCACCACGATTAACACCGGCGGCAGTCAGAGTGTTGAATTCGGCGGCGTGGCGAGCTATACCATTATTAATTCAGGGGGGAGTGCGTATGTTTCTTCCGGCGGTGTGACTAATGATACCATCATTAATTCTGGCGGAGTGCCGAATGACGGAGACACGACTGGAGGCAAGGAGATTGTTTCTTCCGGAGGCACCGCCAACAGGACTACCATCAACTCCGCCGGGCGGCAGACTGTTTATGGAGTGGCAAACTCTGCTGTCGTTAATGACGGCGGCGGGCAGGGCGTTCATTCTGGCGGCGTGGCGAATTCCACGACGGTTAACGATGGCGCGTGGCAGTCTGTTACCCATGATGCGGTGGCTAATTTCACTACGCTCAACGACGGTGGCAACCAGGATGTCTTCTTCGGCGGTGTGGCAAATTCCACCACGATCAACTTCGGCGGCGAACAGACTGTCTCCTCCGGTGGTGTGGCAAGCAATGCCATTGTCAATTTAGGCGGCAGCATGTATGTGTCTTCCGGTGGAAGAGTGTCAGGCTCACTGACGATTGACGGCGGGCATGTGATTGTCGATAAAAGCGATAATCTGGAGGCATCGGCAGTTAATTTCAAGCTGGCTAATTTCAAGACCTATGACGCGATTTTGACTATCAAATCCGGTGTAGTCGGAGACATCAGTCACACTGCGTTCACTCTGGACGTAAATAACACTACGAGCGGACTTTATATTCTTGGTTCCGGCGCTAACCTCACTGGCATGAGGAATGCAGTGTTCACGGTGACAGATAACGGACAAAGCTCCAATGTGCAAGTCGGCACCAGTTACACTTTTGCCGATGGTCATAAGTTGTCGCTTGCCTTTACCGATGCAGCGATCGACAAGTTGACGGCCACATTTACTACCGGCGGTCCGGCAGACATATTGGCCCCATCTGTTCCTACAGGTTTGAATATTACATTCACCGGGAGCGGACTGGATATTGACTGGAATGATTCAACTGACGCCAGCGGTATCAAGTATTATGAAATTGCGGGGGACGATTATGCTGACTTCAAGACTATGGGATATCAAAATACCGTTGCCGACAGTAGCGACTACATAAGCATGGATGATAGAGCAGGAACTTTCTACATGAAGGTACGAGCCCAGGACAATGCGGGCAACTGGAGTGCCTGGAGTAAATCTGCTTCAATAACTGTTACCGGTACGCTGGCGGTCAATGACTCAGTCAGCGACTGGGTGGGCTCCACAGATGTTTATAAAATGACGCTGGACGCTGCCGGAATGCTGAGTCTGGATCTAACCGGGTTGAGTGAGGACGCGAACCTGGCGCTGTTCGACGCCAACGGCAAACAGTTGAAAATATCTTCCGGCAAAGGTACTGTTCCTGAAAACATCAGCACCCCGTTGTTCAAAGGCGATTATTACGTAAAAGTCATTCCTGTCGGCAAAATCACCGATACCGACTACGCACTGAGCAATACAGTTGCTTATTTCCCGGGCGATAACGCCGGTGATACTTTATCTGAAGCGCATGTCATTGGCGAACTCGAAGACGGAGTCGTTGTCGAACGCAATGACTGGGCGGGCTTCGGCGATCCGGCTGATTACTATCAACTGACGCTGACCAATGCCGGAACTTTGAGCCTGAATCTGAACCTGGCCGGGTTGAGCGGCGACGCCAATCTGACGCTGCTGGATAACAAAGGCAAGGTATTGAAGGCTTCTTCCACAAAAGGGCATATAGATGAAGCAATCGCCATGCCTTTGCTGGCCGGTGATTATTTTGTTAAAGTTGCCCCTGCCGACGGCGGCAAGGGCATCGTCAACAACACCGCTTACAAGTTGAGCAATGTGGTTGATTATTTCCCGGACGATAACTCCGGCAATACTGCATCCGGGGCTGCTGTCATCGGGGAACTCGCCGACGGAGTTGCTGTCGAATGCAATGATTGGGTTGGCTTCGGCGATCCGGCGGACTACTATCAACTGACGCTGGCCACTGCCGGAGCGTTGACTCTGAACCTGACCGGGTTGAGCGGCGACGCGAACCTTACGCTGTTGAATTCCGCCGGTAAAGTGTTGCAGACATCCGCGAACAAAAAAACTGCCGCTGAATTTATCTCTACGGCATTGGCTACCGGCGATTATTTTGTTAAAGTTGCCCCTGCCGACGGCGGCAAGGGCATCGTCAACAACACCTACTATAACCTGAACAATTATTTCCAGGAAGAAACCGCCGGCAATTCCTTTGCCACCGCCGTCGAACTCACTTCCGATGGAACAGTTCACGGATGGGTGGGGGCAGGTAACAAAGAAGACTATTACAAATTTGAAGCACTGGCGGACGGTGCGACCTCATCCGGCGATTTGAGCGGATTTACTTCAAATGTCAATTTCTATGTATATAACTCAGCCCGCAAATTGGTGGCGTCCTCGGCCAACCCCGGACTGATCCCTGAGTCAGGGGACAGCGGGGCTGGGAAGGTGGATGCAGGCATCTATTATGTAAAAGTAGTGTTGGCGGGAACCGGCGCGACTGAATATAACCTGAATTTTGATCTTATTCAGCCAGGCAGCCTGCGAATTATCGGTGCAGCCGGCCCGTTGAGCGGCAGTGCGGATACTACAAACGGCAATGACCCGCTGAAGAAAATTAATGGATTGCTGGCTGGTTAATATTGGTATCGGTGGAATTTCATCCTGAAATACATTATAGGGTGGACTGATTATCTTTAACAATTATTTCACCACCGGTATCTGCTGCCAGTCTGTCGTATAGCCTTCAGATAATAAGCTCATATTTGTTTTACCTTTTAATTGTAATATTCTATTGGACAGTTATTTGTATATTACAATGAAATTTGCTTTTATCACTGTTTCATGTTTGTGCATATCGTGTTAGAATAGGTTACATTGGAGCTTTCCAGTTCTGAAGTATTTAACAGGAGGCCATCATGGCTGCAAGAAAAAGTGATAAAGTGAAGACTGCAGCAATAACGCAAAAGCCCATTAATACCGTATCGACGGAATCATCTGTCAATTTCCCCATTGTCGGCATCGGCGCTTCAGCCGGCGGCCTGGCCGCGTTTGAAGCATTCTTTTCCGGAATGCACGGTGACGTCAATCCCGGCATGGCATTTGTCCTGG
>CAIPAT010000104.1 GCA_903863035.1 uncultured Lentisphaeria bacterium | reverse complement strand
GTGTTCCCGCTTCCTGACGGGCTGGAACTGGATAAAATAGAAGCATCATTCAAAAATGGGGTTTTGAAAGTGGCTCTGCCTAAAAATGCGGAAGCAAAAAGCACCTCAAAGAAAATACATGTAACGTCATAACTCCAACTCCGGAGATGAACAGGAAAATCATCTCCGGTTTCACTTAATCTGCGATCGTTTTTCACTATCATCCCATAATTTCTAAATTCTGACGATTGCTGTTTTGTCCTGAGCTTGTGATTATTGAATTCTCCATACCCCCATTTTCGGTTTTTAATATATTTGAGTTAAGTCTGCATCGGCGCAAATCCCGGTAAATAACACTGATCCGGGGCGGAACGCATTCGCCGCCTGCCACCTGCTGTCCCACAGCAAGCAAGAATGCTGAACATATCCAGACAGCTTCAGAATACGCCGCGCAATGCGGTAAACGATCTGGCAAAAGAATGATCCCATTTGCTTTGCCAAGCGATAAAGCGCAGCAGAATATAAGTCAACAGCGCGGTCCATATCTGCCAGCGGACAGCATTTTCATTATATCCCATGAAATCGGCAAACTGCAAGGTCTGTTTGATTTCCTTAAAAAACACCTCGACCGACCAGCGAGCCTTGTAAAGATCGCAGATTGAAGATGCCGCCCATGTAAAGTTATCAGTAATGAAAGTCATTCTCTTCCGTTGCGGCCAGGCGGGGTTGCTTCGCGAATCGTTGTCAGTACGCCGCTATGATTTCGCAAGGTATCGCAAATATCATTCAGGCCAAGCGCATGCGACAGTTGGCCGAACATCAAAGCCAGCACATGACTGACCGGACTGAAAGAACGTGACTGCTTGTCCACTCCATGCTCATTCGCCAGTTTCGGAATTAAATTCCGAGGAATCAATTTGAATATTTGTGCTAACACACTCATTTTATGTTGTGACTGATTCATGGCCACTCCTTTTTGTAGTTAAAATAGAGTAGCTCGAATCCGTCGCCTTTTCAATTTTTTAGTTTCCTATGGGATGGCTGTGAAGTTGATTCATTGTTTTTACAGGCTAAATTCTGTATAAGCAATTTTATTTTTTACGAATAAGCGGAGCTCTATGTTACAAAATATCCTGATTGATAAAGCGGAGACGCTGAAACCGGAACTGTTTAAGCATATCGTCAAACCGTCGCGCGCAGTGCATGTGACGCGCGATGCCGAAGCCTTTCAAGGCTGGCGGATGCTTGACGCGGGCAGCCCGGAAGATGCTTATGTCAAAATATGGGACCGCAGCGATGAGATCATTTTAGATTTCTGCCAATATTGCGTCGGATATTTAAGTTTTGAGATCGAGTCAGAGGTGAACGTTGACTGCCCGCTGCGGTTGAAAATCATTTTGGGCGAGGTGCCGGCGGAAATCGGCGAAGACTTTTCCGGTTATAACGGCAGCCTGGGGCGCGCCTGGCTTCAGGAGGAGATACTGGTACTGGATGACCCGCCTGAGAAAGTGCGGCTGCCGCGCCGTTATGCTTTTCGTTACGTCAAAATCAGCGCTGAATACAATTCCCGGTACTACATAAAAATTAAAAATATACAATGCGAGACCGTGACGTCCGCGGATATGACCGCCGTCGCGGCGCTGCCTGAATCATTTTCCGTCGAACTCCGGCAGATCGACCGCATCAGTCTCGACACCTTGAAAAACTGCATGCAGACGGTGTTTGAAGACGGCCCGAAGCGGGACAGGCGGTTGTGGCTCGGAGATTTCCGGCTGCAGGCGCTGGTCAATTACCAATCATTTAAAAATTTCGATCTGTGCAAACGCTGTCTTTATCTTTTTGCCGGTCTGGCTGACGAAAATGGTCTGGTTCCGTCATGTTTGTTTGAGCGGCCGCAGCCGCATTCCGGCAAATCGCAAATCTATGATTATACCGCGCTTTTCGCACCATCGCTGCTGGAATATGCACAGGCGTCCGGCGACTGGGCGACTGCGGCGGAACTCTGGCCGGTGGCGGAACGCCAGCTCCGGATCGTGCTGAAGGAAGTCGATGGCGACGGGCTGTTCCAGGATAACAAAAAATGGTGGCTGTTCATTGACTGGAGCCCGCAGCTGGATAAGCAGACTGCTGAACAGGGAGTGGTCATCTTCTCCCTGAAGAAAGCTTTAGAACTGAGCAAAGCGCTTGGCCGCGAACCGGAAACATGGATCAAGGACGCCATCGTTAAAATGTCTGACGCCGCGCTGAAGCATCTCTTTGATCAGGAGAAACGGGTATTTGTAAGCGGCAGAGACCGTCAGGTGTCCTGGGCGTCGCAGGCATGGATGACGCTGGCCGGAGTGCTGCCGTCCGCCGGAGCCGCGGAAGCGATATCGACCGCGGCAAATACGCCGGATGCCGTAAAACCGGCCGGGCCGTATTTATATCATTATATAGTTGAAGCCATGCTAGCCGCCGGAATGGAAAAAGACGCATATGCATTGCTGGAACAATATTGGGGCGCGATGGTCCGGCTGGGAGCTGACACCTTCTGGGAGGTGTTTGACCCGCAGGACCAGTATCTTTCTCCGTATAAAAGCCACATTATAAACAGTTACTGCCACGCCTGGAGCTGCACTCCGGCGTACTTCCTGCGCCGGCAGAAAAGTCAACCGTTCTGTGCAGAAAGATGATTTGGCGAGATTTTTCAGAAGTATACTATTTATGCTTCTTTACAGGAATGTTTCTGTTTTGATACTTTCACTAAAAGAGAGAACACGCGCTTGCCTTCTTGCGCTCTTCCGCTTTGTTCAGCGCAGTAAGATGCATTCAGCCTGGAATGGAAGAATCAGCGCCAGCGTCAACTAGCAGTTTTGCCATGCTATAGGAACAATTTCCTGCGATTGCTCCAAGCGGAGTATCACCTGCACGATCACGGTTGTGTGCATTTACATCAGCTCCCGACTTAATAAGGTATTCCGCAACGTCAAAATGTTCTTTTTCAGCAGCATAATGTAAAGGGGTTTTATCAATATCATCGAAAACATTAAGAGGGTATTCGTCGGCGATGAGTTTCTTTACTCTTTCCAAATTGCCATCCTGAGCGGCAAAGTGAAGCTGTCCTTTCTCAAGCCATTCCTCTAAAGATTCATCATTCATCTGGATAAAATCCTAATTCTCTTAACAGTCAAAGGCGAAAAGAAAGAAGAAGTTAAAGAAGACAAGAAAGACTACCATCTTTCAGAAAGACGTTACGGCTCTTTCATGAGAGTGTTCCCGCTTCCTGACGGGCTGGAACTGGATAAAATAGAAGCATCATTCAAAAATGGGGTTTTGAAAGTGGCTCTGCCTAAAAATGCGGAAGCAAAAAGCACCTCAAAGAAAATACATGTAACGTCATAACTCCAACTC
>CAIPAT010000103.1 GCA_903863035.1 uncultured Lentisphaeria bacterium | reverse complement strand
GCTGCGCAAAACAACAAATTGCGAGAATATCGCAAGGAGGATTACCATGGATGAAAATAACACCGCAACCGCAACTCCGGGAACTAACGCGGCACCGGGAACCGTTCAGCCGCCCGCTACCCAGGCTCCACCGACCCAGGCCGAAATCGAAGCCAAAGCAGCGAAGGAAAAAGCTGAAGCTGAAGCCGCGGCTGCTGAACAGTACATCGCGAACCGCAAAACGGCGGAACTGGGATGTATGACCAGCCAGATCGAATACAACAACGCGGCAACTTATGCCGCATGGGGTATCGGCATCGGCGCTGTTCTGGCCGGGACTGGAATCCTTATCTACAGCCTGAAGTCATAATCAGCTTCAATGCGGATTATTGTGGGGGAAGCGCGGCCTGTAATGGGTGCGCTTCTTTTTTTGATGGAGAAGTGATGCATAATGTATGACAACGCATTCAATAAAACGATTTTCGCAATAGCGAAAAGAGATTATTGAAAAAAAAGTCTGTAATGCTATTGTGTGTTAGTGCTGATAACATAACAAAGGATTTTTTGTCCAGAATAATAATAAAAACTAAACAATTTTAACGTAAACTTTGACAGAGTTTCAGTAGAGAATCGCCAATTTTAGCCAAGAAATACTGTTAAAAGATTACGCCCCCTTTGGGCGTGGTCTTTTCGTATTCTTGGCGGGCGTTTGGCGATGCCTCTACTGAGTGCGATTGGGCTACGTCCTTTTTTCTGCACCTGTCATTGAGGAATGCAATAATGACGGGCGACAAGCGGAGTTTCATAAATCACAAGATACATGTGTCCAATCAAGCAGGGAATTTCAACTTCCCGCCGTTCCCCATTGTCAAAGCCATTCAAAGAACGGCCTTTTATCTAATTGAAAATTGCAAGCATAATGTTTGCATTGGAAAATGCGTATTAATAACAGTCAACAAAAGGGAGGAGTTTTAAAGTATAATTGACCTTGCGACCGGATTTACATTAACATCAGAAATCTATGGAGTAATTTACAATGGAAACAAAAGAAGTAGTAAAGGGAACCGTTTGGCTGTGGACTGTGATCGGATTAGTCGTGGGAGGTTGGATTGGCATGATGTTCGCTGGTATTATCGGCGGCATTATCGGAGGAGCAGTTATAGGATTTCTGGCTTATCGCAGCAGCGCAAAGAATGGCGGCAATGCCCCGTCCTGGCTGTGGAGAACAAAGAAGAAATAAATGGAATATTTGCAACAGAAAACTTAAATAATTTGAGCGTACAGCAGAAGCTTCTATAAACAAACAACAAACGGCGAAAAAATGGAACAAGAAGCAGTAATCGAGTGGTATTACGAAGTAAAAGGCGAACGCAAAGGACCCGTAACCGAAGCGACAATCCAGCAAATGGTCAAAGAAGGTATCCTGACCAAAGATAGTGTAGTCTGGAAAAAAGGTATGCCGGATTGGGTAAACATCGAAAAAACCGATTTCAAATCGCATATTGATGATAGTCTGCCTCCGCCACTGAGTGGCGATAAAGTCAATAACGCGGTGATCTGGATTCTGGCGTTTGCTCCAATTATCGGAACAATTCTGGAACATCTGGTAGCTCGTCAAGCCAACATGGATGTTAATGACCTATTCATGATCACCGTGGCGCTGAATATCGGGTTGTCTTATTATGATGCCAACTGCCTCCAGAAGGCCGGGCACGATGCCAGTAAATTCAAAGGGCTGGCCTGGCTCGTGCCGGTGTATCTCTACAAGCGGGCAAAAGCGTTAAAGCAAAACCTGGCATATTTTATAGTGTGGATTGTCTGTTTTGCGTTTATGCTTTTTATCTAACCTCACATATCGTCCTGTTATGCCAAATCTGGCATAACAGGATTTCGCCTTAAACAACTATTCAAAAATTATGAAATCAGGAGAAAATCAACATGAATAAATTTATCTTATTGTTACTCGCATCTATCGGTCTTGCTTTGATCTGCGGCTGTGACGGTTCTGTCAGTCAAGTTAAAAATGGCACTCTCGGTGGACATCCGGATGTTACGGTCGGCGCAGCATTTGATGGCAGTTTCGATAGCACAAAATGGTCAACCATCACTGACAAAGGACGTAAAATAGTCAGTTTTACAGGCAAAATTAAACAGGCAACACATGATACTGCGGTGAAAAATATCAGAATAGATGAAATTACGTTTTGCCAACAATATAAAGCCGATGAATTCAAGAAACGCTTTGCGCCGTTTGATAAAAAGGTAACCACATTTAATAATACAACTGGCAAAGAACTTGAGGATGCAAAATATAACTCAGACAAAATAAAGTGGAAATACGATCAACTTGGAAGAGATCAAAATACAGCCGAACAAAATTATAGCCTAGAAGAAACCCAGCAAAACAAGAAAGTGATTGATGATATTAAGCATAATAAAGAGCTATTAGAAAAAGAATTTTCAGCTCTCGAGAATAAGATTGCTCTACTTAATGAAAAAGAGGAACAAATGAACAAAGAAAAAATTGCAGCAATCGATAAAATTCAAAAGGAAATGATTGAAGAGTTTAAAATAAATTCATGCTGGCCTGTTGGTTCTATGGTGAAATTTGATTTCACAGTTTATCCAGATGGCAAGAAGTTCGATATCTCCAGTTTTTCTAATGATTCATGGAATGAACTAGGTACGGACTTGAATACCGTGCTGAAAGTAATCTTCGCCAAGTAGAAAAAGATTTTAATGGAGAGGTCCGTACGCCTACGAGACCTCTTCGCTTTTAATTTGCTGGCGTTCAATTCCCAGCCCTATGTGCTTTCTAGGTTGTTCCTGATCTGGGTTCAGCAACGAAGCAGATATACTGGTGAGGTTAAAATCAATGTTTAAAGAATAAATTCTACCCGTTTAAAGATCCGTCGCTAGTTTTCATTTTATTGAAAAGATCCACTTGACATTTATCCTGTATTAGCGGTATATTAGTTGCTAAGTTCTGAGGTTTAGTGTCTTCCAGGTTCCCAATACGCTATTCTCCTCTTCATTAACTACTCCAATAATGCTTGGAAACCTAAACCTCAAACTTTTTTCTTCCAGGTTTTTCATATCACCAGCAGCGCACCGGTCTGCCGAAGCTCTTCTTTCAACTCTTTCCATTCCGGCAGATACCGTTCCAGCAGTTGCCAGAACTCTTTGGCGTGGTCGTGGTATGTGAGGTGGCAGAGTTCATGGCAGACCACATAATCCACCAGCCGGAGCGGTGCCATTACGATCCGCCAGTTGAAGTTTAAGGTTCCGTCTTTGCCGCAACTACCCCATTGACTGTTCAGACTTTTAACGGTCAGTCCGTAACTCTTTATATCCATAATCCCGGCATACCGTTTCACCCGTTCAACCAGCTTCAGTTTGGCATGATGCATATACCATTCGGTCAGCAGCGTCCGGATAAGTTTTGCATCGCCGGCTTTGCCTTTGTTGGGAATCGTTACCAGGAAATAACCGTTCTTCAGTTCCACCATGTAACTGCCTTCAGCCACCTTCAGCCGGTAGTTGCGGCCCAGATAGGCAAAGGCTTCGCCGCTGACAAACTCCTTGGGCCGCACCGGATACTTCACCTGGTTGTTGATGGCGATCTTGTTCATGATCCAGCGGGTCTTGCGTTTGATGATAGCGGCAATCCGTTCTTCCGGCAGGTTTATCGGCACGATGATGGAAACCTGATTATCCGGCGAGACCTGCACCGAG
>CAIPAT010000102.1 GCA_903863035.1 uncultured Lentisphaeria bacterium | reverse complement strand
GAATTAGTATTGCTCAAAGCTTCCTGAGAAACAGAACGCCCCCATACGGAGGGAAGTTGAACTGGGGGCTTGAAGACTCCAGTGCGGCTACGTCTAAAGAAGTGTCAACTATCTATAACATTTTTTGAAACATGCCAAAAATTATGCATATTATTTATTAAGTGCTATTTTAAATTTTGTCAGATGTTTTACATTGCGGCATAAATATTGTATCGGTCAGGTTATATATGACAGAGCAACCGTCAAAAAAAGCGATAATCGTGGGTGCATCCTCCGGAATCGGATGGGCGCTGGCATACGTGCTGTCTCACGAGGGGTATACTGTCGGGCTTTGCGCAAGGCGACTGGCCAGGCTTGCACAACTGCAATCTGACCTTGGTGAGACTAGTTTTATCTCGCTGAAGGATATTACCAGCAAGGACGTATTTGATGATTTTGAAGATTATCTTCAAAATCAAGGGCAAGTCGACTTGGTCGTAATCAGTGCCGGAACCGGACATATCAATCCTAGTCTTGAATGGAAACTGGAAAAGGAAACCGTTGATGTCAATGTGAGAGGTTTTACCGCGATAGCAGATGCATCAATGCGCTTTTTCATGAAACAGGGATACGGGCATCTTGTCGGGATTTCTTCAATGGCGATGTTCCGCGGCAGTGCGGAGACTCCGGCCTATAATGCGTCCAAAGCTTATGTTTCTAATTATCTTGAAGGGTTGCGGCTGATCGCTGCTAAAAAAAGACTTCCGATTTACGTTACCGATATTCGTCCCGGTTTTGTGCTTACGGACATGGCCAGGGGGAAACAGATATTTTGGGCGGCAACCCCGGAAAAAGCCGCTTTGCAAATGTATGCAGACATCCGTAAACGCAAGAAAGTAGCATATATCACCCGCCGCTGGCGTTTTATCGCATTGGCGCTCCGGATACTGCCGGAATGTATTTACCGTCGTTTTTGACTTTTTTACTTTGACTTCAACTCCGCTTCGAATATATTATTCAGAATATGTTTATAACTCATAAGAAAATACTGGGGGAAAATGATGGCCGACAGCTTAAAGTTTGTTTTAATCGGTTTGATGGCTTTTTTGTGTAATATTGTTCCGGCAGGTGATGCTGCGGATGATAATGTTGATCAGTTTGACGGAGTTTTTTATCTTGGATTTGACAAAGAAGGCAAATTTGTACAGATACCGGCCAGTGTCGGGAATTACGTCGGCTTGGTGGCCGGGGCGGTTCCGGCGGCGCTAGTCTCCGGCGGATTTCATCTTTTCGGATCTCAGTCAGATATGACGATGGAAGCAGGCAGGAAAACGCTGAAATGTTTTTGCTATCCATGCGGGTTCGCGTTAGGTGCTCCGTTTCTCACTTTAAAATATGTGTTCTGGAATGCGCCTTTATATATTGCCGCCGGGTTTATGGACGGCAGTCCGTCGACGCCGGTCAAAATAAATGCCCAAAACAGCAACTGAGCCGATTTTAGGTGGTAAGTTTTATTTCCGGCGTCTTCACCGGACAATTTATACTCAACGGCCCGTACCTGAATTTCCTCTGCGCCACGATGTGTTTGCCGGCAAGTATGAATCTCCGAAATATAGGAACCGTCCGGCAGGACTTTCGGTACCGGCAGTTTCTATTGGGACGGGACCAGCCACAGCAAATTGGCTCCGGTTGCCAGGGCTTGTGTCTACAACTCGAAAGACGGATAATAACGATCAGCCAGGCATAACATTCCCCGTTTAAAAGTATCTATTACCTCTTTCGTTAGAACTTTTTCGCTGGTACGGCAGTCGTCAATAACCGCACCGCAAAGAATATGGGTTCCGTTTTCCACCAGAGCGACAGCCCAGGTTTGAGAAAACGCGCTCTTCCCGCGTCTTCACTTGCATAAGCAATGACAGCGCCATCACATAACCATTACCCAGGCTGGCAGCAGTCGCTCCCTTTGACTTTGTGTTTGCTTCAATACCGTTGCAATTTATTGTGCCGGGACAAAACGCGTCAGCGCCCCAATTCGATATCCGTGATCCGGATCTCATCTAAAACCACCTTCGTTCTTGACATAGACGATTTCCTGCTGGCAATAATATGAACCGTCTTGAGTACAAATAAACAACCACGCCCAGAGGACGTGGTTTTATAAGTTACAATAAAATCTTAATTAAACAGTATTGGGGGAGCTGTCAATTCATTGGAATACGGCCGTTGAGCGCGGCGCCGATAGTGGCGGAGTCGGCATATGAAATATCGGACCCGGCGGGCAGACCCCGCGCAAGACGGGTTATTTTCAGATTTCTTCCTTTGAGCAGTCCACTGATATAAACGGCAGTGGCCTGGCCTTCGACATCCTGGCTGAGCGCCAGAATTACTTCTCTTGCCTGTAAGGCTTCAATCCGCTCCAGCAGCGAATCTATTTTCAGCATCCCGGCATGTTTGTTTTCCAGCGGGGAAAGCTTTCCGCCAAGGACATGATAAACACCTTTATAAAAAGCGCTGTTTTCAATGCTGAAAATTTGGGAGAAATCTTCGACTACGCAGATAATGCTCCGGTCACGGGCAGGGGAGTCGCAAATATTACAGGGAAGTCCATGGCCGGCCAGGTTGCCGCATTCCGGGCATAATGTCACTGTTTCTGGAAGATTGTGCAACAGTTCGCCAAGATGTTCCAGCTTGCCCGGTTGCCACTTGACCATGGCAAGCGCGATGCGTTCAGCGGTGCGTCTGCCAATGCCGGGTAGTCCTTTGAACGCGGCAATTACCTCTTCCAGTATTTCCGGATATTGGTTATGTGCTTGCGTCATATTGCGTCTCAGATTTCAAGGTTCATATCTATAACAGAAGAAGCACACTGCTCGTTAGAAAAGTCCGGGAATATTGAGTCCGCCGGTGATTTCTGTCATTTTTTCCTGAGTCTTCAACTTGGCACTGTCCAGCGCGTTGTTGATCGCGGTGGCAATCAGGTTTTCAAGAGTTGTCACGTCCCTTGTGCAGTCGGGGTTGACTGTCAATTTTTTTATTCTCATATCACCGCTGATGATCACCTTGACTCTGCCGGAACCGGCTTCGCCGGTAAATTCCGCTTCGGCCAGTTCGGCTTTGATGTTTTTAAGATTACCTTGCAGGTCTTTTGCTTTCTTCATTAGGCCTGCCATTTCTGCGAGATTTCCAAACATAGTTGTTTCCTTTTTTATATATTTAAATTAAGAATTTAAAATTCAGCCGTGAATATCAACGATTTCACCTTCAAACAGGTCTACTGCAATTTTTACGAATTCATTTTTCTTTATACTTTCGACAACTTCTGGAACTCCAATCATACTTTTTTTCTTTTTGCTTTCCGGCTCTTCAATATGTTTGATGCCGGTTTCATGAGTCAGGTTGATCGTGCTGTCAGAATTACCTGTGGTTTTCTGAAGCAGACGCATCAGGTATGGCAACGCTTTCTGTTGTATCTGGTCAAAGTGTTCAGGTGCGAACTCTTCGTCAAAACTGACTGTCAGGATATTGTTCTGATAAGCTTCCGCCGTGCCTTCGCTAAGGAAGGTGCAGACCATCGGATCAACGTGTCCGGATGTCTTGGCCTTTTTAATAATTTCGTGCCAGAGTGAAGCACTGACTTCACCGGAGAGAACCGATTTTTCCTCATCTTTTTTGATTTCTTCAATGACGGCAGATTCTTCGGACACTACCGGGGTATCTTCGGGAATAAGACTGTCCTCATACTTGAATTCCTGGGCTTCCGAGTCTTCCGGAACAACTGTCGCCAGCGGGTCGTTGTATGCCATTTCCGGAGGCTCTGCCACTGCTGTGTCCAGCTCAACAATCACTGTTTCCGGAGGTTGAACAGGTTCTTGGGTGACAGTTTTTACTGGAGCAACCGGGGCTTCTTTTACATTTGCCGGAGGCAGTGTGACTTTTACTTCTGGAATATTTGGAATATCTGCGGCCAGGAACGGAACGGCAGCAGGAATCTCAACTGTTCGCATGAGTGGAACTGTGGACAGCGAAGGAACTTTATCCAGCACTTCAAGCTCACCGGTTTTGCGGATATAGTTGAGTCTCTCAATCAGATGCTCAACCTTGATGGAATGCGCCTCGCGCATGGATTTCATGATAATGGTTTCCAGAAACACCTGTTTATTGAGGGCATCATGCAGAATTCTTCCGACCGGGGCCAGGTTTTCCAGCAGTATCTGAACAACCTCCGGTCTGACGGAATTGCCAAGTCTGCGGTAGCATTCGATGGTTTCCTGATCGGCTTCAAGTACGACTTCAGCATTGGACAGCAGCAGGCTGAGTTGAATGCCGCGCAGCCAGTACAAAACATCGCTGAACAGCGTTTCCAGATTTTTGCCTCTGGAGGCCAGGTTGAATATCGAAGCGACAACACCACCGCGGTCATTTTCCAGCATTGCCTTAATCAACGCCTGAATATCATTCGCTGCAGTCAGGCCGAACAGCGAAAGTACCTGTTCTTCAGAAATTCCGGTGCTGAGTTCAGTACTGAAAAACGCGATCATCTGGTCCAGCAGAGACTGACCGTCGCGCATACCGCCGTCGGCGGCGCGGGCGATGGCATCGATCGCGCCTTTGGAAATATTAACGTTTTCGGCAACCGCGATTTTGGTCAGGCGGTCGGCGATCATTTTAGTGGAGATGCGCTGTAAGTCAAAACGCTGGCACCTGGAGATAATGGTCGGCAGCACCATGTGGACTTCAGTTGTGGCGAAAATAAATTTGACGTGCGGCGGCGGCTCTTCAACTGTTTTCAGCAACGCGTTCCATGCCTGTTTGGACAGCATGTGAACTTCGTCAATGATATAGATTTTATATTTACCGTTGATCGGCACATGCATGACTTCGTCGCGCAGGTCGCGGATATTGTCAACTGAGTTCTGGCTGGCGGCGTCAATTTCAATGACGTCAATATTGCTTTCTTCCGCAATGGAAATACAGGATTGGCAGCGGCAGCACGGTTCGCCGTCTTCTGGGGATGTGCAGTTCATGGCTTTTGCGAAGATCCGGGCGGTCGTGGTTTTGCCAATGCCGCGCGGACCGACAAACAGATAGGCATGAGCAGTACGCTGTTGCTTGATGGCGTTTTTCAGGGTCTGGACAATATGTTCCTGCCCGACGACATCAGCGAAACGCTGCGGTCGCCATTTTCTGGCAATTACCTGATATTCGCCCATAAAGACTAAGCCTCCAGTTTAATTGTTCAGAGAGTGACTTCGCCAAGGATATCGCCCAGACTGCCAAGTTTGGCGCCGGGACGCGGAGTGCGCTTCGAAGCATCATGCTCTTTCGCTTCAACGACACCGCTGATTATTTTGCGCTGTATCTCAAATATTGTTTTCAGACCGCTTTCCGCAAGGGCCAACAACTCATCCAGTTGTTTTCTGTCAAACGGCTGCCGTTCGGCGGTACCCTGCACCTCTACGAACTTACCGGATTCGGTCATAATGACATTCATATCTACTTCGGCATTCGAATCTTCTTCATAGCAAAGGTCCAGCACCGCTTCGCCGTTGACGATTCCGACGCTTACGGCGGCGACATTCTCGCGCATCGGCGACGGACCGAACTGTTTCTTCCAGAGATCACTGTTAAATGCCAACTGCAAAGCTATCGACGCACCGGTAATCCCCGCACAGCGGGTACCTCCGTCAGCATCAATCACATCCGCATCAATGCTCATCGTATTCTGTCCGAGCTTGTCCAGGTCAATAACAGAACGGAAGCTTCTGCCGATGAGACGTTGAATTTCCATGGTACGGCCACTCTGTTTGCCACTGGAAGCTTCGCGTTTTACCCGTTCATGAGTCGATGCCGGAAGCATGCCGTATTCGCAGGTTACCCAGCCGCCGGAGACTCTCTGAGCCTTCATCCAGGGCGGAACTTTGGGATCCAGCGATATTGCGCAGATCAATTTAGTCCCGCCTGCTTCAATCAAAACTGATGAAAGCGGATGTGTCAAATAGTCTTTGACAACTTTTATTCTTCTCAACTGATCGTTGCTGCGTCCATCTACTCTCTTCATATTCAAAACCTTAATGAATTACTGACACTCTGTTAACGGTAAAAAGAGCGTCGCCGGCCAGATTACCTACAGCACCTGGATCATTGCATAGAGCTGCTTGGTTCCCCATCTGACTCGGTTAGCACGACACCAGCGCATAGGGTCCGACCGGCGACACAAAAATTCAAAATTGCAATCGCAAAGGTGAACATTACACTATACGGCGAAATATTCAAGGCAAAGAGCAAGTTCATCCCGTAGATTTTTTCGTTCAATCACCCGGTCGATCAAACCTTTCTGCATTAGAAACTCCGCTGTCTGAAAACCTTCAGGCAGTTTTGAGTTGGTAGTTTCCTTGATTACGCGGGGGCCGGCAAAGCCGATCATCGCGCCGGGTTCAGCAAGAATCAAATCCCCGATGGACGCAAAACTCGCGGTAACGCCGCCGTAAGTCGGGTTGACCATGATTACGATATAAGGCAACCCCGCATTCGCGTGACGCTTCAGCGCCGCGCAAGTTTTCGGCATTTGCATCAGACTGAGAATACCTTCCTGCATTCTGGCACCGCCGCTGGCGGTAACTAACACCAGGGGGATGTGTTCATTGGTAGCCTTTTCGGTCAGGCGGGTGATTTTCTCACCAACCACCGAGCCCATGCTGGCCCCCATAAAACGGAAATCCATTACACCCAGTCCGTACCTGCGCTGCTTAAGGGTGGCAAGGCCGCATACAACTGCTTCGTTAAGTCCAGTTTTGACTTTATTGGCTACCAGTCTGGTTGTATATGGCTGAGTATCTGTAAAATTCAGAGCGTCAACTGACTGTAAATTTACATCTAGTTCTACAAAAGACCCTTCGTCCGTAAGCAGCTTGATCCGCTCAGGAGCGTTCATCGGGCTGTGATATGAACAAAACGGACATACGGAAAGGTTTTCTTCAAGCTGTTTTTTATAAACAGTCCTGGAACACTTTTTGCACTTCAGCCATAAACCTTCCGGCAAGTCTTTTTTCTTGCTGCCTGGCTGGCTTATTCGCAACGTTGTGTATTTTCCACCACCGAATAATGACATAATATTCCCCATCCCAAGTTACAGTTTTCAGTATCGTTTAATATCTTTTAAACCCTGCTGCTAATTACTGTGAAATATAAATCTAGCATGAAAAACATAGAATTTCAATCTGCTAAATTCAATTTGTCCAAATCCGTTACAGGAATCAACTTTTATGAAAAGCTATTCATTTCGGACACATTTTGGACATCAACTCAACTCAACTCAACTCAACTCAACTCAACTCAACTCAACTCAACTCAACTCAACTCAACTCAACTCAACTCAACTCAACTCAACTCAACTCAACTCAACACTTATTGAAGTCTATGTAACCTATGGTATTCCATCATCATTTTGTACACATATAAAGAGCTAAAGTTTGGAACCTATCTACCGAACCTGAGTCTGCCATTCGACTATGGTTCGCTGTTTTACTGCCGTTGTAATGGAATTGTGAAGAAAAGTCGATTTTTTTTCGGACTGCCATGAATCTGGCCCCGACGGACTAAATCCCCATCCTTTAGTGCAAAATGCGTTTATTTGTTTTTTGGCAACCTCCTGCGCCGCTACTCAATGAAGCTCGCGACAAAGTTGATTTCAGCGTTCACATACTGTCCAGTTTCATTCTTCACGATATGCCTGAATTTGTTTCAGGTAAACGCTGATGCCATCCGAAGTTCGGCAGACAACTAACGGTCAAGCTTCTTTCAGATCAACTGCGCCAGTCCGCAAGATCGTCCATATTTACGGCAAAAACCGGAAAGTCTAGCTCGCCAAGCTCCGACTTGCTCTGCGTGTCCAAGGCGTTCGGATGTCAGGTCAAAGTCGTTTTCGTATATTACAAAGGCTTCACTTTTCTGCTGATCTCCACAGACATTGCGTTTGCAGCAGAAAAGATGATCGAGTATTATTCCGCCCGTCGGAAAATCTCCGGCTAGCTTGCCGGGGAGTCCATTTCTCATGAGAGATGCCTTAAGGACTCATCCCCCGCCGTTAAATTCGTCTCTTTTCAGCAGAGCCGCATGAATCAAAATTTCAGTTTTCAGGAAAACTTCAGTTGAATGAAAGTCTACTGATAACTATTGAGCTCAGGTCAACATCGTTGTACTCGGCGACAGTATTTCCCAAGGGTGTATGGATGCGGATATTTTCGACTTTGAAAATGTTTATCATGCCGTTCTAAAAAGAATGCTGGACAAGCGCAATCCTCAATGTACGTTCAATATTATCAATGTTGCAATTAGTGAAGAGCGTACTGAGGACGGCCTGAAACGAGTTGAACGTGATGTAATATGCCTCTGCCCGGATTTAGTAATTATCGGCTATTGCCTTAACGGCTCCATTCTTATCAATAATGGATTAAATATTTAAATTGTTCTTGATGAAATAATGATTTTACAGTACTGGAAAAATATTTTGAGTGTATATTATTTGGAGCTTTTATAAAATTAAAATATATGCAGACCGGTTTATCTGGTTAGATTAGGAATAAAATGTTTTCGAACAGGGTTATCAGGCACGGATTGAATTTATCAATTCTCAGTGCCGTCATGTGGTCATTTTTTTTCGCGGCGACCGGCGGTCCTGTACTTGCCGGGTTGTTGCTTGCATTAAATCTGGATAACTTCCAGATTGGTCTGGTCAATTCCATGATGGTATTATTTCTGCCTTTCCAGATTGTCGGGGCGGTAATTCAGCAGCGGTACTTCAACCGCAAACGTTTCTGGTTCTCGATGATATTCTCCTATTACTCTTCGTTTGTGCTGATTATGATGCTGATAATTATCTGGCCCGGAATCAGTCACACTGCGGCAGTGTTCATGCTGGTGACTATATTTGCCGTAGGCCAGATGGCCGCACAGCTTGGAACATCAGTCTGGTTCGCCTGGATGGGCGATCTTATTCCTCAGCATGAAAGCAATAATTTCTGGAACCGACGCAGCGGTCTTGCCCAGATATCAATGGTCATCGGGTCGGTGTCGATGGGATTGCTGATTGATGCTCTCGGTCGAGGTCAACGTTTTACTTATGTGATAATGTATGCGTTCGGCATTATTTTCGCATTCATATCGCTATTCTTGCAGGCAAAAGCTCCAGACCCTGACCTTACCACCAGGACAAATCGGCAATCGGTATTGCTGAAATTCCGGCTCACCTGGCGGAATCAACGCTTCCGTCAGCTGTTATATTTTTTCGGTTCCCACTCCATCGCCGGCTGGATAATTGCGCCTTTTATCTTTATTTACCTGCAAAAAACGCTTAATTTAAGCATGACAACAATACAGTTATTGATAGCGTTGAGCTGTACTGTCGGCTTTTTTTCGACTTACGCGTTCCGGGTAATCGGCAAGAAATACGGACGCAAGCCGATAGCCATCGTCTGCGCGTTCACCAAAGGGATTGAATTCATCTGCTGGGGGATTTTGATACCGGGAAGCAGTTGGATGATGGCATTGCCTGCGTTTATTCTGGGCGGATTTGTCAATATCGGACTGGCCACCTGCACGTTCTCATTAATAACCTCAGTGGAGAGAAAGAAAAATCAGAGTTTCTCAATCGCTGTTTTTTTTGCTGTAATCGGCATCGTTAGTTTCATCAGTTCGTTCTTCAGCGGTATCGTATATGACTGGATCGGTTCGCTTAGTTTTCTTCAAAACCATTCGCTTTCTGCATTTAATGTCCTGGCACTGATGGTGGCTGTAGCTTTTTTTCTGAGCGTCCTGCTGTTTCTTAATTTTAAAGAGGATGGAGCCGTTTCAACCGTCAATGTGGTGAAAAATCTGCTTTCGCTGAATCCGTTCCGTACCGTATATCACGCATATATGCTTTCCTGTCCGCTGGAGGAGAAGAGCAGAGTCGAAACGCTGTCTAAGGCTGAAGGCAATCTCATCGCTTCGGACTTGATGTCCGACCTGTACAATCCATCCAGCCAGGTACGTGAAAGCGCAGTCTGGAACATCGCCCGCAAAGGCACTGCGGCCGATCCGCAGCTTGAGTCTGAACTGATTAAAATCATGGACATGCCAGAACTGGGTTTGCAGTCCGCCGCCGCGAAAGCTCTCGGTCAGATGAATTCCGCGAAAGCCTCGCTGGTACTGGCAAAATATATGCGCGGTAGCGATGTTTCGCTGGCCCAGACCTGCGTTGCGTCATTGGGAATGATCGGCGATAAAACCGCTATTAACGAATTCGACGCACTGCTTTCAATTGACCGATTCCGCCCCATCTGGCCTGCGGCAGCGGAAGCACTGGCTAAACTTTCCTGGTTCCAGCATACCAGAAAAATCTATCGCGCCTATGAGGTGGAAAGTAACTGGGTATTACAAAAACAACTCCTGATTGCACTGGGCAATACACTTACTGCAAAAAAGAAAAAAGCATTCAGTATTTTTGAAGAAGAAGAAAGACAGCCTGGCTCAGCGGCTGACGAACTGTTGAAATTCATCCATAGCGAACTTGAATCAGCCAATATCTCAGTTGATGAAAAGAAATTACTGGAACACTCTTTCGAAGATTTTGATCATGACCGTTACGCCGCCAGTCTTGAAAAAATTCTGGCTGTGCTGCTTAATTCTTTGAAGATACTGCCGGAAGAACAAAGATTTTTAAACGTCCATATCGATGCCAGATTAAGTACATTTTTCAATCCAGGCGGCCAGGTGAAACATCCGGAACTGCTGAAGAATGAATATACTTCTGTTGCTGTATGGCTGCTGGTAAATCTGTGGACTGAACTTAAATATTCAGGCGGCAATCTTAACCGCTTTGTTTTTCTGACCGCACTGCACGGCATCCGTTCATTGCTCGAAAATAACAAGCGAGAAAATATGTGAATAATTTCTACAGTGTTCCGATATAAGGAATATTACGCAGATACTCATTACAGTCCAATCCGTAACCGACAACGAACTTATCTGGAATATCAAACCCGAGCCAGTCGGCCTGAACCGTACCTTGTCTTCTGCTAGGCTTATTAAGCAGAGCACAAGTTTTTATGCTCAGCGGTTTAAATTTTTGATAATACTCAATAATTTTACTGATGGTCAGTCCGGTATCAATAATGTCATCAAGCAGCAACAGATGTTTTCCGGATGGGTCCAGTTTGGGTTGTGACCGGAAGCGGATCTCGCCGCTGGACTGTTCTCCTATGTAAGACTCTACGGCCAGAGTGTCAAACTGCATCGGAACTGTAATATTCCGGATCAGGTCGGCAGCGAAAAGCAACGCTCCATTACATATTGCGGTAACCAGCAGCGGCTTGTCCTGGTAATATACGGAAATTTCAATACCGAGTTCAGCCGTTCTTTTTTGGATCCGCCGCCGGCTTATCAGCGGTTTCGAGTTTGGCGGATTCATTCTGTTGTTTAAATTCCTTTTGGGCTTTATTCTTGCTGTCGGGATTAACTGCTTTTTCTTTTTTCATCAGAAAATCAATATCGGCCTTGAGTCTTTTCGCCAGCAGGTCAGCACATATTGACATGGATTTAGCGAAATCCGCCGGATTTTCTTTTTCAAAATTCGATGTAAGCACGCATGAATTATTGATCATCTCAATCTCGCTTGAGGCCTGATTGCGGGTAATGCGATAGGAAACTCCAAGCGCAACTTTTTTGCTTTTCAGGTCAATCATGAACATAAACACAGTGCCGGATATCTCAAATTCAGTCTTTGAGGTGCTGCCTGAAGCGATTTTATCATCACTGAAAGCCCCCTGAAGGTAGCGCGAGATCATCATGTCGGGAGGCTGTACCCATTTATTATATTCATCAACCATAACCTTGGATTCTCCGTTGCGGTACACCATTTTGTATTTGCCTGTTTCAATATTTTTAAAGATATTGACTTTCACTACAGCACAGTCGGGCAGGATTTTTTCGGGACTGCTTAGATCGTAATAGCCGACTTCGTTATACGGGGCTTCTCTGAACAGACAGCCAGTCAGCATGACTGCGGCAAATACGCCAAACAATGCAATCATTAAAATATTTTTCATAAATTATCGTCCTTATTCAGGCAAAATTGCCATCAGTTATTTTTAAGCGGCGGAACCCTTAATACCTGACCTGGCATCATACGGTTTTCCGATCCAAGTTCCGCTTTATTTTCATCCTGTATCAGCTTATAATATTTTGAAGAGCCGTAAAACTGCTTCGAAATCTTTGTTAATGTATCACCTGATTTAACTGTATAAAAGCGCATTTTTATTATTTCCGGCACAGAAACTGTCTCAGGAGACGGCAATGAAGCGGATTTATCTTCTGTCTTTGTTTCCGGCGACGTTTCAGGCAACGCTTCAACGGTTTTTTCCGAAACAGAGCTATTTTCTGACATCGTAGAAGCCGTCTTTGCTTGCTCCGTAATAATTGCCGCTGGCGCAGCCGGCGTTGTCCGGCCAGGTTGCTTTTCCAGCGTTTTAGCATGTTCTATTTTCAGCGCGTTAAGATTGTTAATCGCTCTGGTAGCTTCCTCCGCTGCGTTTTTGGACTTCTGCACTTCCTCAGAGTAAATCTGTTGAAGTCTTTTATTTTCAGCGTCAAGTTTCTTCAGTTTCTCAACGGATGCGGTCAGGTCTGTTTCAAACTTTCTCTGTCTATCCATAGAAATGGTTAAATCAGCGTCAAATTTCTCTTTTTCAGACTGAACTGAAGCTAGCTGGTTGTTTAATTGAAGAATATTCTTTTTCCCATCCTCAATAGCCGTCACCATTTTGTTATGATCTGCAACCAGCTTTTTTATTCTGAGGTCTGATCCGGCCAGTTCGTCCTGTAATGATGCAACTATCTCCGGGTCGTTAAATTTAGTCTTCATCTTCACATAATATTTGCGTTTTGCCGTGGCCAGCCATTTTTCGGCATTTTTCGCTTCTGCAGAATCAGGAGACAACCGCATAAATTCCTGATAATGATAAATCGCATTGATCTGGGAATCCAGATTTTCATCGTAAATCCCGGCCAGAAGCAGGTGAGTTCTGGCGGAATCCGGCCTTACGCGCAGATATTTTTGGAAATACTTGATTGCTTCAGCATAGTTTTCCTTTTCCAGTTCCCGTTTTCCCTGCTTGAACAGCGGATGTCCGACATCGTTACTGTCCATGAAATCACAACCGGCAACCAGACAGAAAGTTAATGCGACAAATATTATCAATACTCCGCGAAAAAAATTGTATCCATTCAAATTTATCATTAATAAATCCTCTAATTCATTTTACTTTCTGTTTCTCGAACAGCAGGATCGCCGCACCGCAAACCGCAGCGGTTTCCACTCGCATAATCCAATTTCCAATACAGAGTCTATTGAACCCGTGTTCAAGCATCAGAGTCTCTTCTTCGGTAGTAAATCCGCCCTCCGGTCCGACAAACCAGGCGATCTCATTGCCTGATTTGTCAATTTTATCATATATCATCGTAGCATCAGGTGCGCCGAAAAACGGAGTCAACGGCTGCGCGGCGACGACCTTTACTGCATCGCCAAACTTAGTCACGTCTCCAACCAGAGCAACAAACGGATTACGCGACTGCTTGCAACCCTCAAATAACAGCGCTTCCCAACGTTCGGCAGCACTTTCTCCTGAGGCCAGCGCCACAGAACGGGCGCTAATCATCGGGGTTATTGACCAAACCCCGATTTCCGCGCACTGTTTTAGTAGCTGGTCCATTTTCTGTTTTTTCGGTACAACCAGATATAAATGTAATTTTATCGTCGGCTCCACTGCTTGTTCGCAATGTTCAACTCTAATCCCGCGCCCCTCGGTAACCACTGCTTCAGCAGTTACCCCGCGCCCGTCCATCAGTATTATTTTTTCGCCGGGAACAGCTCGAAGCGTCTTAAACAGATGCTTCCAGTCCCGTTCATCCAGTTCAACCGCCGAACCCGGCAAGTTGATTTCTTTACAATAGAAACAATGCATAAACGCTTCCTGATATTAATTCAATCACTATTATAATATCATTCCCGTCCCTTTTTCGCAAAGTCGGAAGCAAGAATATCCACCATTCAATGCAAGGAATATGGGTTGATTGCGCGCTTGAAGGACTACCGGATGTGATCAGGAGAGAGAAGAAGCATTGTTCGGGCGGTTGAAGCAGTTCACGCCGCTAAGACGCCTTGGCGTCAGAGGAAAACCTGCTGTATATAATGCCATTTATTCGATCACGGCTGTACACAATATTATGCAGATGGCAGGATTTTATAAGAAACAGCGACTCCCAAAACAAAAGAAAACCGGAAATAAGCCGGAAACAGTCTGCTTCTCAATATTCTTCAGCCGCATAGGTCTATCATTGACCTGCGAGCGACAGAGGGCAGCATGAAAATTACGAATTAGCGGCAAAAATATTTTCCAAAAGTCCATCCGCAATTCTATTTTTAGCGTCAGTAGACTTTGGCGGTGCTGTCACTTTACCAATTCTGGTCAGTTTTCTGCATGTTTGACGCAAGCGTTCTTGATTTCGTTTACTTTAATCCTTATATTGTGTATTAGTTGACCTTTTCTATATTTTGTAAGTTTCGCAAACGTTTTTAACATAGAGGAGCTGTTCAAAAATAACCTTTACATCTTCGCGATTCTCCCGAATGCCTTTGTGTTTGCAGGTTCGTTACATACCTTGAAGGTATGCGCCTCACCGGCAATTCCCAAAATCACTTCAGAATATTTCGCGAAACTTGTCAAGTTTATTTATTAACCACTACTAAGTTTTTTTGACTTTTTGGGTTTGCAGTTTTTTTTCGAAACGGAAAATTATCATAGGAGCGGTGATTATGGCTGAAATTATGGACCTGGGGAGCGGGATTCCGGTATTCAATGGGCTTTCAGAACAGGAACTTAAACTGGTGGCTAATGCTTCGGTGAAGCTGGAAAAAAAATCAGGAGAAATTATCTTCAAGGAAGGCGATTCCGGCAGCAGTCTGCTGGTTATCCTTGACGGTAAAGTCAAGATTTCCAAGAAAATAACTGAAGGCGTTGAATGTACGCTGCTTACTCTGGGAAGAGGCGGGGTCTTCGGCGAACTTTCGGTAATTTCCGGCGATCACCGCACGGCAAGCGCGGCAGCGGTTACGGATACGGTCATGATCGAGCTGGGACGCGACGCTTTTAAAAAACTTGCCGAGGACAATCCGGAGTTCGGCCGCAAGCTGGTCCTCAATCTGCTGCAAATCGTCAGTTCCAGACTTAATACCACCACCGAAATGTATCGTCAGGCCGCCAGCTGGGGTCTTCAGATCAGCGGGGCAGTAGAGTTGAACTACAACCGGCTTATTGCCGATAATATCGGGCTTTCCATCGAACTGCTTACCGGAAAAACAATCGCCGGAACCCTGCTGAAAGCCGACCGGACCGAACACGGCATGGAATTAATGATTAAATCCGACGACGAGCGGATTGTGATCGTGCCTTTCCACGCGGTGGCGGAAATATCCTTCCCTTCACGGCAATTAGAACAAAAACCGAATAATTAAGCGGGAAAGGAACTTTTATCATGGCAGCTATTGACATGTTTCTTGAGTTTATGGTTGGACAGAAAGCTTCAGACCTGCATTTGTCGAGCGGCAATCCGGCAATTTACCGCATCGACGGCAGTATGGTGCGTACTGAAAGCGAGCCACTGACTTCCGAAGCCATCGGCGAACTGGTATATGAAATCATGCCGGAGCGCAACCGCAAACAATTCGAGGAAACTCACGATACCGACTTCGCCTATGCGATTGAAGGGCTCGGCCGCTTCCGCATCAATGTATTCATGGACCTTTACGGCATCGGCACCGTGATGCGCCTGATTCCGGCCAAAATTCTTTCCTTTAAAGAGTTGAATCTGCCGGAACCGATCCGGGATTTATGCAATCTGAGCAAAGGCCTGGTGCTGGTTACCGGCCCGACCGGTAGTGGCAAATCGACCACGCTGGCCGCGATGATTGATTATATCAATGACACCCGCGAAGACCATCTTATCACGATTGAAGACCCGGTTGAATTTGTGCATCATAATAAAAACTGTCTGATCAACCACCGCGAAGTGCACCGCCATACTGACAGCTTCAAGGGGGCGCTGCGGGCGGCGCTGCGCGAAGACCCGGATATTGTGCTGATCGGTGAAATGCGCGATTTGGAAACGATTGAGATCGCGATTGAAACCGCTGAAACCGGACATCTGGTTTTCGGCACACTGCATACCACGACGGCTCCCAGCACGGTCAGCCGCATCATTGACCAGTTCCCCGCCGATCGCCAGTCACAGATCAGGGTCATGTTGTCGGAGTCGTTGAAAGGCGTGGTTGCGCAGACGCTGCTGAAGAAAAGAGGTGGCGGCAGAATCGCGGCGCTGGAAATCCTGATTGTCAATTCCGCGGTATCCAACCTTATCCGCGAAAATAAAATCCATCAGATTCCGTCAATCATGCAGACCGGTCAGAAAATCGGCATGCAGATGCTCAATGCCCATCTTATGGAACTGCTGGAAAAAGGTTATATTGATGTAGCCGAAGCCATGTTGAAATGCGTTGACAAGGAAGACTTGAGAATCCGCCTGAAAACCGGCGGGTATGAATTGCAATAAATGTTTGCATATTGCAGTTTTCAGGTTATTTTTAAGGCTATAATTAAGGAGATAATAATGAACGTTGAAATTCTTCCAATGACCCTGAATGACATCGGGGCTTTGATGGAGATTAAAAATCATATCGGCTGGAATCAACTTGATGCGGACTGGAAATTTCTGATAGAATATTATCCGCAGCATTGCTTCACCGCCTTTTCCGAGGGCAGAGTGGTCGGCTCTGCCACCGGCATCAATTATGAGAACAAGATTTCCTGGATCGGCATGGTCATGGTGCATGAGGAGTTTCGCGGTCTGGGAATCTCCAAATTGCTGATGAGCGCCGTGATTGATTCCATGAAAGACTGCAAATGTATTAAACTTGACGCAACGCCTGCCGGTCAGCCGGTTTATGAAAAGATAGGGTTTGTTCCGGAGTGGTGCATCACCAGAATGATCAACACCGAATTCGTCTGCAAGACTAGAACTGTAGATTCCAGAGCAGAACCGGTGTGGGAAGATGATATGGCGGATATTTGCCGACTTGACGTGGAGATTTTCGGGGTTGACCGTTCCTGTCTGCTGCGGAGACTTTTGCTGGAATATCCGGATCTGGCGTTTAAAATGACCGACAGTTATGGTAAAATCACCGGTTTCTGCTTCGGGCGCAACGGCCATAAATACCGTCAGATCGGTCCGGTTGTCGCCGGCAATTCGCTGGATGCTTTTGAAATCTTCAAAGCAGCCTCGGCTTGCAGGGGAGATAATTCACTGGTGCTTGATGTGATTGACGCCCATGCCGATTTCGTTGATGCCATGCGGCATATCGGCTTTTCCGCCCAGCGGCCTTTGCTGAGAATGTTCAAAGGGCCGAACGATTTTACTGCGCAAGTCGCACAATATTTTGTAATTCCCGGCGGGGAATACGGATGATGGGAAGTTAGAAACTACTAATTTAGCAATATTTATTTTATTCAGCAGGAGTTATAATGTCGGAAGCAAAAAGTGCTGTCGGGGTAATGACCAGCGGCGGTGATTCGCAAGGGATGAATGCAGCCGTCCGGGCTGTTGTCCGCACCGGTATTGCCATGGGCATTGATGTGTATGCCATTCGCGAAGGCTACCAGGGACTGGTTGATGACCGGATCGATAAAATGAATTGGGAATCGGTCGGCGGCATCATGGAGCAGGGCGGTACTATTATCGGTACCGCCAGATGCAAAGAGTTCAGAACTTACGAAGGAAGGCTGATCTGTGCTCAGCATCTGATCAAGTACGGCATTGACAATCTGGTTATAATCGGCGGTGACGGCAGTCTGACCGGCGCCAATACTTTCAGCGAAGAATGGCCCGGCATACTGCAGCAGCTGGTCGAATCGAATAAAATTACCCCGGCTCAGGCCGCCGCTCATCCGATACTGCGTATTATCGGGATGGTCGGTTCGATTGACAACGACATGGCCAATACCGATATGACAATCGGCGCGGACACCGCGCTTCACCGGATTACTGAAGCAATTGACGCTTTAATCAGCACCGCTGCCAGCCATCAGCGGATTTTTGTGGTCGAAGTGATGGGGCGCAATTGCGGTTATCTGGCGCTGATGAGCGCCATTGCCACCGGCAGCGAATATGTGTTTATCCCGGAACATCCACCAGCTGAAAACTGGGAGGAAAAGATGTGCGCCGAACTTGACGCCGGACGTAAGGCCGGACGCCGTGACGGCATTATTATTGTCGCCGAAGGCGCGAAAGATCTTCAGGGAAATCCCATTCCCAGCTCATATATCAAGCAGATTATTCAAGAGAAACTCGGCTGGGATACCCGTGAAACTATTCTCGGACATGTTCAGCGCGGCGGCGCGCCGAGCGCGTTTGACCGCTATATGAGTACAGTATTCGGTTGGGCTTCTGTTCAGGAACTGCTCAAAAAAGATGACGGCAACGAGTCTTTGGTTGTGGTTCTAAAAGAAAACCGCGTCAAGACCGCACCTTTAATGGAATCCGTCAGGAAAACCCAGGCCATTGCCGCCGCGATTCAGGCGCATGAATACGACAAAGCTCAGGAAATGCGCGGCAGTTCATGGGCGAAGATGCTCAATATTTTTAATATTTTGTCTCAGGGCGGACCATCTCATCCGTGTTCTAAAAAGAACGGAAGCAAGTTGGCGGTGATGACTTGCGGCTGGCCTTCTCCGGGCATGAACAATGCAATCCGCACCGCAGTCAGGATTGCCATGGATCAGGGGCATACCGTACTGGGTGTCGAGGACGGCATCAACGGCCTGATTAAAGGTGAACTCCGGGAGTTTTCCTGGATGGATGTTGAAGAATGGAATAATCGCGGCGGTACCGCCCTCGGCACTAACCGTAAACTGCCCGAGGAAAAAGATTTTTACAGCATCGCCAAAACGATTGAAGAACATAAGATCGATGGACTGTTGATGATCGGCGGCTGGACAGGTTATCAAGCGATTGAAAGCCTGTTCCTGATGCGTAGAAATTTCAAAACATTTAATCTGCCGATGCTCTGTATTCCCGCCGCCATCAATAACAATCTGCCGGGCTCTGAACTCGCGATCGGCGCTGACACCGCGTTGAATACGATTGTCGAAGCGGTGGACAAGATCAAACACTCATCCGACAGTTCCCGTCGCGCTTTTATGGTGGAAGTGATGGGGCGCTACTGCGGTTATCTGGCGATGATGAGCGGACTCGCCACCGGCGCTGAATATATTTATCTGCACGAGAAAGGCGTCTCGCTGGAACTGCTGCAGCAGCATCTGAAAGAACTGCTTTACAGCTTCGAAAAAGGCGGCAGGCATGTCGCGCTGATGATTAGAAATGAAAACGCCAATCCGACTTATACCGCCGACTTTATTTGCGAACTGTTTCAGGAAGCTGGAAAGAATGTTTTTGGCATCCGCAAATCAATCCTCGGCCCGATGCAGCAGGGCGGCACCCCGTCGCCGTTCGACCGCATCCAGGCGGTCAGGCTGGCCTTTGAAGGAACCAATCTTCTGCTGGAAAGCATCAAACAAGGCGACAGTCGATGCTGCTTCATCGGCCAGAGCGGCGGCAAAACTGTGATTAGCGACATGAACATCATCCAGCGCATGGTGGACGAAGATCAGCAGCGTCCCGCGGCGCAATGGTGGGAACCCCTCTACAATGTAGCTATGTCCATGGCCAAGAAGCCGAAATAAGGATTTCTCAGACACATGTATTCCGAGAATTATTATGCATTGTATTAAGATGATGATGTTTATTGGACTACTGTCATCCGGATATTTATGACAGAGCCAGGATGTTGTTAAGATCGAAAAAGCTGACATTCCGGCAAAGTCCGTTCGGTCTCCGGCTGCTGTTGACTAAGGTTATCCTGGAAAAGTTCAGGCCTATTCTGCGCTTGACGATAAAGCTATAGTCACGTTGGCGGATAAGCCCCATGCAACGCTCAAGGAAAAGCAGGAGTTCAAGCAGGCCGGGGTACAGCCGGTACTGACGATCACCCAAATTCAAACACGCTCTGAGAAAGAAATCATGGCGATTGATGCTTTAGTGTCGCTGTCAGTCAAAGACAAGTACCTTTACCGCAACGGTCCTGCTCTGTATATGTTCAAGGATGGCAAACTGTCCGGAATCAAGAAAAACTTCAATCCCGCCTTTGTCAGTTCGTTCTGGCAGGCGGTATTACAGGCCGATAAGATCGGCGTGCTCGAATCCGCCGACCGCGCCAAAGAACTCAAACTGTCCTCCCGCTGCCGGATGAAAAGCTGGACGGCAAAATCAGTTATCCTGTCTGGCTGATTTATCAGGTCAGGTCTCCCGGCAAATATCTGTTACCCTTGAAGAAAAGCCCGGACGGTTATGCCGTCATGGGCCAGTATTATCTGATTACGGCTTTAGGCAGTACCGACCCGAAAAAACTGGCAGGATATTTATGCACGTAAGACGATGCCGACTATCGCCAGGCGGCATCTGTTGCTGTCCGCCAGTAACTTCCTGCAAAGCAAAACCTCTTTCACCGAAGCCTTGCAAGACTCGGAGTTAAGTGAGACTGCCGGAAGCATCTGGTTGCGCAAAGACAAAACCGCCTTTGAGGAACTGATGAATATAGTGGCTGGGCGATCCGAAATTGCGGCATTATGCTTTACAGAATTCGTCTTCACTGTCCGGCAATCTGAAATATGTCACTGCCGCCATGAAAGTCTTCGACCCCAGAAGCAAGGATAAGACTAGCCTGAAGTATTTCATGCCGGTGCTTTGCGCTCCCGATATTAGCAAAGGCGAAAAGTTCGTCAAGACCTTTCTGAACGAAGCCGCCAACCCGGATGATTTAGTGCTTTGCCAGAAGACCTTTGAAGCGGTCTGCCGTCACAACCCGACCGGATATACCGACTAGATTAAAACTTACCTGAACAATCATTAAGAAAGACGAACTGTTACTGAAAAGCACCGTGTATCCGATGGCGCTGTATTGTCTGTGCAAGTCAAATGACCCCGCTGGCTATAAGGCCGCGCTGGACCATATTACTCAAATCCAGACAACGGATACCGCAGGGAAATATGACCTTAACCAGGAAAGAATATTCATGATGGTTTTCTTCCAGTATGCCCCGCGTTACCGGAAGCTGGACCAGTTCAAGCAGGACTTTCAGGAGAAGCTGGCAGCCCTGGAGAAAGCCAAGGCGACCGCCGAAGGACGATCCGAAGAAATGATTTTAACAGGGATAGACAGGATTATTTATTAAGCAGCCTTATTTACCGGCGTTTAATTTCAGATTCAACCGTCCGACTTCTAATTTTGGATTACAGAAATTAATAAACAATCCAGTTCATCCCTGTCATAATATCGGAGTCGCGCTTTAACTTCCGTGTTTTCGCTGCTTGAATATCGGGAACAATATGTCGCTCCGCAGGGAAAAGGAACTCAAGCTTCCATCTTGAAGAAAGTCGCAAGAAGGATGCTTGCGGTACTCAGAAGAATTGAGGTCTATTAATATGTCGCTCCGTCGGCGCTTTTTATCTAGAAATACCGCCGGTTTTACCATGAAGAACTTAGCGCGGCATAGCCGCAACCAAAAATACACCTTAACCACGAAAGGCATCCCGCAGTCGCGGGACTAACCCGAGAGTTAGCGAGGCACGAAAGAGAACAAATACACTTCATCCCGCAGGCGCGGGAGCATGAAGTGAATGAAGTTAAACCCGGGAACGCCGCTCTCCGCAGCGGCTTTATGCCTTTCGCCTTTGGCGACCAATCCCGCGACTGCGGGACCGTTGGATCACGCCCGGCGGGCCGCCGGTGGCGATTAATGGGAAACAATTTTTTGTTTGCAG
>CAIPAT010000101.1 GCA_903863035.1 uncultured Lentisphaeria bacterium | reverse complement strand
ATGGACAGGATTAAATTTTGCGAATGCCGGAAGCGGAAAACGGCATAACAGTATGACAGTTTAACAGCAAAACTGTAATACCGTAGAACTGGGAAACCGTAGAACTGATTTAACAGGGATGGACAGGATATGCAGGATAAGGGAAATATTGTGCTGGATCTTTTCGAGCATTGCCTGGGGCCGGTTCCGAATCGTCCGGTACCGGAAGGGAAATAATCATGGCTCGAAAAGCGAAAGTGCTTCTCTTGGGTAAAGTAGGCGGATTCCTGATGGAAAATGAAGACGGCTATACTTTTCAATATGCCGCAGAGTATTTAAAAAAATCTGATGCAGGGCCGGTCAGCCGGTTAAGCGGGGTAGTTTTACAGTAACGCCATTAAGCGGGGCAATTCGTCAATAAGGTAGAGCGGAACGTTTAAAAGCCCGTTGTCAAACTTCAAATTTTGCAAGGAGCATCGAATGCTTAACGCCGGTTTATAACGTTCGCGGTAAACACGCAAGCTGCGGCTGCAAAGATTCAATCCTGATTTTACTTCCACCGGCACAATCGCTTCTCCATGCTGGATGACGAAATCCACCTCAGCAGCGGCGGCGCTGGTCCAGTAGCAAACGGGATCAATCCCCAGCGTTTTGAATTCCTGCTGGACAAAATTTTCTATCAGCCGTCCTTTGAATTCGCCAAAAATATCTTTATTGGTAATTATCACCGATACAGGAAGCTTCGCCAGTCTGCGCAATACCCCTGTGTCGCTGAGATAAAGTTTAAAACTGCGGCGTTCCTCGTATGCGGAAAGCGGTAGTTGCGGCAGTTTCACATGGTTGATCTTATTAACCAGTCCGGACTCCTGAAGCCAGCGGAGCGCGTCTTCCAGGTCTTTGGCGCGGGCGCCATGGCGGACTTCGCCGTAAATGAACTTGGCGTTTTCACGGGCAAGGCATTCGGGAATGGCGTGCCATAACAACATCAGTTTAGGAATATCTTTTACCGGAGCATGCCTGGAGAAGTCCAGTTCATAGGCATTGACAATTTCCGCAAGGATTTGCCCGGCGGCAACAAAGTCGTGATTGTCAATGTAGCTGCAGAGCACTTCCGGCATGCCGCCCAGAGCAATATAGTCCCGCAGGTGTGTCTCCAGCCTGGTGCAGAAAGGTTGCGGCAATGGTTCCAGCGCATTGATGGAATGGCAGTATTCCGCCAATTGCGGCGCGGCAGCGGCAAGATATTCCGCAAAGGAACACGGGGTGAGATCCAGAAAATTGACTTTCCCTACCGGGAATCCGACTTGTGCGGAAAGTGCGACTCCCAGCAGTGAGCCGGCGGCAACAATGGCGTATTCGCGCTTCTGCTCGCAGAAATACTTAAGTGAATTCAGCGCCCTGGGACAATTTTGAATTTCATCGAAAATGATCAGCGTTTTTTGCGGCTCAAGATGAATCCCGGCCATTACTCCAAGATTGAGAAGAATCCGTTCCGGATCAATCTCCCGTTCAAAAAAGGCGGAGAGTTCTTCCTGGTTTTCAAAATTGAAATAGGCCGTAGATTCAAAATGACGCTGCCCGAATTCCTGCAATAACCAGGTTTTACCGCACTGACGGACCCCGCGCAGAATGAGCGGCTTGCGTACAGTGGAATCTTTCCACTTGATCAGGGAATTCATTAACTGGCGTTCTATTTTCATTATTCCGGACCTCCCAAACATTGACTTGGCATAAATTAGTCATCATGATTGAAAAATGCAACTATTATTTGCAAATCATCATCGAATAATGCAGTAATATTCTGCAAATCATCATCTTGAAATGCTATATTAGAGCGCTGTATTAGACGGTTAATCCTGAAAAAAACGACTTACAGAGCGCCGGTCGTCAGACCGGCTTTATGCATTTCGCCTTTGGCGACCAATCCAGCGACTGCGGGACCGTTGGATCACGTCCGGCGGGCCGCCGGTGGCGAGTAATTGGAAACAGTTTCTGTTTGCAGTCCCGCGCCTGCGGGATTGACAGTTCCGGGTTCCCCCTTGCATCCCTCCTCCAAAACTTTTTTTGACGGATAAAATGACGAAAGTTCTCCATTGCATTGCGGAGCATTTTTCGTGTTCATAATTAGAAACTTATGAACACGACTATGTAAAAATCTTTCTAAAAAAACAAGAAGATGACGGATAGTAGTATGGAAGTCTAAAACAAAGATACTGAAATAGACCATAAATGT
>CAIPAT010000100.1 GCA_903863035.1 uncultured Lentisphaeria bacterium | reverse complement strand
CGCTGTCTGTTTTTCAATCCTGCCCTGTCGGCCAGAAATGAAGAGCCAAGTTCAGCAACCAGCTCTTCTTTGGAATAAAGTTCATCGCCAAACTTGTTAGAAAACGCCTCAAATCTGTTCAATCGTTTCGGGTGGCCTACGCTGTGACACTTATGCCGATATCGGCATAAATTTCATAATGCCGCATCCATTATAATGCCGCACCGGTTTTGCTAACCCCTGTTGTTAGTGCTTTTCCGGTGCGGCTATTCGGCATAATTTATAAGTTTTCGAGGAAGTTGAGTAATTTGTCATCCGGTTTATAACGACCAGATTTTACGGACGGATTGGACATTTTCGCCAGCGCTTTTTCTTTTAACGTCATATCAGCATGGATATAAACCTGTGTGGTTTCTATTGATTCATGACCGAGCCAAAGAGCAATCACAGCCTGATCGACGCCATGATGGAGCAAATCCATTGCTGTACTGTGACGCAGAATGTGTGGGCTAATCCTTTTTCCGATTAGAGAGGAACAAGATCGGGATGCCGTTTTCATGTGCCGCTTTACCAAATGTTCAAGAGCATCCCGGCTCATTTTATCCCCGCGCATAGTTGGAAAAAGCGGATCGTGATCAGAGCCGCATCGTTCCTTTAACCAGGTTTTCATGGCGCCAACAGTTTCACGTCTTAGGGGTGTTGCCCGAAGCTTACGTCCTTTGCCTAAACAGCGTACATGTGCCCCTGTTTCAAGAACAATATCACAACATTGTAAATTTACAAGTTCAGATGCTCTTAACCCTGTCTGTAAAGCGATTGCAAGGACTGCATGATCGCGACGTCCGATCCATGTAGAGCAATCCGGTGCATTTAACAAAGCCTGCATTTCCTGAGCATCCAGGAACTCAACATTACGCTTAACATAGCGTTTGGATGGCATACTCAGTATTCTCTGGCAATGAAGCATATAAGCTGGTTCATGAACTGCAACAAACCTGAAGAAAGACCGGATAGCTGCCAGCCGTGTATTCCGGCTTCTGGCAGCGTTTTTCCGGACGTTTTCAATATCGTCCAGGAATACTCCGATCATTTCAGCATCAAGATCATTAACACTCATCATCGTTGGCGCTTTCCCAGTCTTCTCACCGGCAAATTTTAAAAGCAATCTGAATGTGTCACGATAACTGCTGATCGTATGAGGACTCGCTTCCATCTGTGTATAAAGTTTGTCCGTAAAAAATTTCTGGACCAGTGCAGAAAGAGTCATAACGGTCATGGTTGCACCTCCTTCTCCATATAATTTTCCGCGCGCTGTGAAGCCAAGGCCAGCAATTCCGGAACGGCCTCAATGTACCAATAGGTAAAAGTGACTTTTCGATGCCCTAAATAATTGACCAGTTTGAGCATTTCCTGATCGATATTTTTGCCTTCCTTGTACCAGTTCATCATGACTTTAACCGCAAATGTATGCCGCAAATCATGAATGCGGGGACCAACTCCGTGTTTGTGGAAAGGTTGTTCTGTGCGCAGACCAATCATTTTACCAATAACTGCAAAGTTGTACCTGACGGCGCAATCGGTCAAACGAATGCCATCATCAGAAACAAAAAAAGGTTCAGGTTTATGCCCTAAAAGCCTGTCACGTTTTCTGGAATATTCCTTCAACTGGCTTTTTGTGCACTCTGTAACCGGTAATATCCGGTTATTCCCATTTTTACCGTAGGTCACAGTAATAATGCCGTTTTGCACATCTACATCCCGATCATTTAGAGAAATAGCTTCGCTGATCCGCAGTCCTGTT
>CAIPAT010000099.1 GCA_903863035.1 uncultured Lentisphaeria bacterium | reverse complement strand
TTCCAGCTCCTTGCGCACCGCCTGCTGATACCCGTTGCAGATGGAATCCCCGATGAGCAGAACACGCGGCAACTTCGCCTCGTCCGCGTTGTACCAGTACGCGATCACCCATTCCGTCGGCTCCCTTTGTCTTGTGAATGTCTCCATGGCGGATCCTTCCTTAATCCGACATTACTTTAATTAAATCGTCATAACCCGTTGATGGATAGAACACAAACGACGTATTTTCATTTCAAATCACTGGCTACCTGATTTTTACTCCCAGCAAATCCAGTATTTTCTGCTGCTCCGAGTCGGGTGTCGTTATTTTTGACGCTACTTCGATTCCTTTTATTTTGAGATTTTCTTTTCTGATGGACTTGAGCCTTTCAATTACTATCTGAAAAGACCAGCGCCGAGTTGCATTGCTCCTGTCGGATTCAAACATAGGTTCAAGGCATTCAGTCGCGTGCCACTGAATATAATATGCCAGCATGCAGATGAATACATGGGCGCGGATTCTGTCATCTTTCTTGTGATATATCGGCCTGATTTCCAAGGATACTGTCTTCAAATTTCTGAATGCCTTTTCCACTCCCGCCAGAGCTTTGTACCCTGCGACAGCCTCCACCGTGCTCATGTTCTCCTCCTCGACATCAGTCCTCACAATATAGCAACCATCAAAAAGACGCTCACGTCCAATAAGCTCATTATCCAAAGACCACTCGACAGCTCCGGTATCGCTTACGCTCCAATTGTAGAATTTGCCGATTTTGTATCTTCCAAGCAAAGCTCCTATCCGTGCGCATACTTTCCCTTTGTCACGTTTATTCCTGACTTTTGCAATTTTCTCAAACTCTGAACTGACCCTTTCCACAAGAGAATCTCTTGTTTCCCTCTCTCTCCGCATTGTATACGGATTTTTGCAGAGCATATACCGTATCCGGGGATTATCAGGATCTCTGACCTCTTCAATTCGGCGTTCATCGAACAGCTCGGGCTGGATCACGTCTCTCTCCAGCAGCTCGAATATTTGCGGATGCGTCAGGGCCGTCAGAGTTTTAAAACCATATCCAGTAACCTCCTCAATGCGTTTTGGAGTCAGCATCCCCCGATCTCCGGCAAAAACAATTTCCCTCACCCCATAGGTGCTGGCAAGACGTTCAGCCTGATCTTTGACGGTCGTCTGATCAGAGGTGTGTCCGTTGAAAACTTCAATGGCGACAGGACACCCGCGTTTGTCAGCTATCAGCCCGATTGCTATTTGTTTATAACCTTTCTTCCCTCCCTTGCCGAGTCCGCGGTCAACGAGTTCAGAATCTGTATATTCACCCTCGAGCCAGGTATTGGTCATGTCATAAAGAATCAGACAACCGTCTTCCAGATGTCTCTTTGCCAGTTGTTTCTGGATGGACTCCTGACGCTCCAGCAGTTTATCCATCGGTGCATAGCAGTGCCTGTCCACATCTATACTGACGCCAGGCGGGTGTCCGCACAACTCCCACAGGACGGAGTCCATGAAGATGTTGCTCAAATGAAGTTTGCTGCCCTGGAAGACTATCCTGCCGGCAATCATGGCCATGAGATCATCGCGCCACTGTTCCCGGCGGGAGTAAAGAAGTTTATCCAGGCCAAGACGTTTTCCGAGCTCAAGAAAGGCCGCGGACGCTCCGTACTCGCGGGAAGACGCGATTTCCAGTTCCTCGTCCGACAGGAATGCGCCCCTTCCAGACAACACTGCCTTTATCTGCACGATCTGCGAAGCGGGAAGACGGCTGATATTGGCAATCGTCCGATGCTTGACCTTCCCATTTTCCTTGTAGCTTTCCCTGATTAAAACCGTCCGATAGAGTTTCTTGCCTTGCTTATTTTTTATTTCCTCAACATACATTGTGGCTACCCTTAGTGATATATTTATTTAAAAATATACCGCCATTCTCATATCTGTCAAGATATTTTATAAAATATATTCAATTTCATTTTACTGGCTACCTTTTTACATGATATTTACAGCTATCTCATTAATCATTAAGGATTTAAATAAAAAACATCACTGTAATGTCGGTTTAAACATGGCAACGATATCGGCGACACCTTCCGCGGGATGGAATTCAATCCCCATCGTGAACAATGGTGTCTGGAAATCCTTCCGCCTATACCATTCATCCGTAATACAGATTGCCGAAATCGAATTTCATA
>CAIPAT010000098.1 GCA_903863035.1 uncultured Lentisphaeria bacterium | reverse complement strand
TGATGGATGTCGTTCTGAGTCTAGTTGCATACTTCACTGAACTCTTATTTTTTTGCAATAATACTGGATTTTGCGACTTGGAAGTGTATTTTACCTTATTGTTTTCCTGCGCTTGAGTTTCCATGCAAGGAAAAATGAGCTCAAAAAAACGATGTTAATGGGGTGGCAAATAGGTACCATCAGGAGGCTCCGAAGCGCCAGAAAGTACCATTTTAGACGATTAGTTTATTGAGCGAAACGGCAGGCGTATGCGACATTCCTGAGTTCAATAAGCCTTGTTTATAGCGAATCTGAGCAAAGATTAGATTTACAAAAGGTTCACACCTTCGGCACCAACTTTTATACTCAAAATTACCTGTTTTTACTACTCAGTTCTATTGCAGTTTTCGTAGATATGCGTTACGTTACTTCACATTTATTAAATGTGATTGGAACTCTTGACTATGAAATATAATTTTTTGCCATTGCTGGCAATAATGACAGTGCTCTCTTTTCCGGCCTTTTCTGGCGAACAAGCAAAAACCACCGCGGTCAGTTCTCCGCAGACTTCGGAGATTTCAGCCAGGCCGCAGCCGGTTTATTCGCTGCAAACATTTAAAGGTAAGAAAATCGCCTCGATCACGGGGACCGTATTTGATAAACTTATCAACTCGGTTATTCCGGATGTCACCCACCTGTATTTCAATGATTACACGTCAATGACTGAAGCCCTGCGGCTCGGCAAGGTGGATGCGGTCGGGGTCGATCAGCCGGTCGGCAAAATGCTTGAAGGCAAATGCCCCGACTTGATGGTTTTTCCGCTGCTGGTGCTGAATGACAAGCTGGGATTCGCCTGCCGCAAAGGGGATAAGCTGGCAGTTGATGCAGCCAATGCAATCGAGGAAATGCGGCGCAATGGCACTATGGATGATATGGCAAAACGCTGGTTGTCCGGCAAAGATGAGCTGATGGTGATTCCGCCGGAGCTTGAAAAGAAAAATGAGGCATCCAGGGGGGTGCTCCGGTTTGCCCATGACAATGTTTCGATGCCCATGGGGTACAGCGGAACCGGAGGCAAGTCGCTGGGTTACGATGTGGAACTGGCGATCCGCATCGGCGTGGCATTAAACTGCAAAGTCGAATTGATTCCGATGAGTTTCGGCGGTCTGCTGGCGGCGTTGCAGTCCGGCAAGGCCGATATGGTCGGCGGCTGTTTGTCGGTTACCGAAGAGCGCGCTAAAAGCGTTGATTTTGCCGGGTCATATTATCAGAGCGGGATAGCGCTGCTGGTCCGACGGGAGACTGTTGCCGCCGCCCCGGCTGCATCGATCAGCAGCTGCAGTGATCTGGCAGGAAAACCCGTAGGCACTATTTCCGGCACTAAATTTGACACGCTGTTAAAGGAAAAGGTTGCCAGCGCAATTCCTCAATACTTCAACAACTATCCGGATCAGCTCTGGGCGATGCGCTCAGGTAAAATCTCCGGCTTTGTTGTGGACGAACCGGTTGCCAGGCGTATGACGGCAATGCATAGTGATTTGCGGATGCTGCCTGATGCGCTGTGCAACGATCAATATGCTTTTCTTTTTCCAAAATCCAAAGATGCATTGAGAAATGAGTTCAACCGGATACTGGCGGAAATGCGCAGTTCAGGACTGCTCAGGCAAATGGATAAAAAATGGTTCAGCGTCGATGATTCCATCCGGGTTATGCCGGATTATCCGACTGACGGGATGCGCGGCGTTCTGACCATGGCCGCCGATACTTCCAGTGATCCGTTCACCTATTTGCATAAAGGGGAAATGCTGGGGCTGGAAATTAATATTGCTCAGTATATCGCCGCCCGGCTCGGCTATAAACTTAAAATCACAACTCCCGATATCTCAACCATTATCGACGCGGTAAATTCAGGCAAAGTCGATTTCGCGGCATGCTGCATCTCCATAACCGAAGAACGCAAAAAGAGTATGCTTTTCAGCGATCCGCACTACGATGGCGGAGTATTCATAGTCACTATGGCGAAAGGAAAGGCTGCTGCCGCTGTCGCGTCTGCGGCAAGGAAGCTGACGCGCTGGGAAGGGTTTAAACTCAGTTTTGAGCGGACATTTGTCACTGAAGACCGTTATAAATTGATCCTCGACGGGCTTTGGGTGACCATACTCATATCGGTGCTGGCGGCGATACTGGGAACCGTGCTGGGATTTATTGTCTGCATGGCGCGCCGGGCAACCACGTTCTGGGCAGTGCTTCCGGCAAAAGCCTTTATCGGCATATTGAGAGGTACACCGCTTCTGGTTATTCTGATGATCCTGTATTATATTGTTTTTGCCAGCGTCAATGTCAATCCTATAATGATCGCGGTACTCGGGTTTTCGCTGAATTTTGCCGCGTATGTTTCGGAAATGATGCGCTCCGGGATTGATTCGGTGGATAAAGGCCAGCTGGAAGCCGCATCATCCCTGGGATTCAGCCGGTTCCAGATCTTCTGGAAAATCACCTTCCCCCATGCAGCCAGATATGTGATCCCGGTTTACAAGGGTGAATTTATCTCCATGCTGAAAATGACTTCGGTGGTCGGTTATATCGCCATTCAGGATCTTACCAAGATGAGCGATATCATCCGGAGCCGCACCTACGAGGCGTTTTTCCCGTTACTGTCAACCGCGCTGATCTACTTTTTCCTGGCATACGTCATGACCGCCGCTCTCGGGTTTATAGAAGTAAAAATTGATCCGAAGCGGCGCAAGCGGATTATTAAAGGCGTGGTGACAAAATGATCAGCGTAAAACATCTATCTAAATCTTTTGGTAAAAACGTGGTTCTGACTGACGTCAACCTGGAGGTCAGCAAAGGCGAAATAATTACAATCATCGGCCCGTCCGGCACCGGCAAGAGCACCCTGCTGCGCTGCCTGAATCTGCTGGAAAAGCCGACCTCCGGCGAGATTACGATTGACAATATCAATCTGCTGCATCCGAAAACCAATATCCGCAAAATGCGGCAGCGGATGGGTATGGTTTTTCAGTCATTCAACTTGTTCTCGCATCTGATGATCCTCGAAAACATCATGCTCGGCCCGGTCAGCCTTTTAAAAATACCCCGGCAGCAGGCTTATGATGAAGCGCTGGAACTGCTCAAGATGGTGGGGCTGGCGGATAAAGGCTATGCATATCCGGATGAACTTTCCGGCGGACAGAAGCAGCGGGCGGCTATCGCCAGGACGCTTGCCATGAAGCCGGAGATCGTCCTGTTTGACGAACCGACTTCGGCGCTTGATCCGACCATGACCAGTGAAGTGCTTTCCGTAATCCGCAAGCTGGCCGATGAAGGTATGACCATGATGATCATCACCCATGAAATGAACTTTGCCCGCAATGTTTCGACCAGGGTGCTTTATATGGATGAAGGCGTGATCTACGAAGAAGGCAAGCCGGCGGAGATATTCAGCCATCCCAAACGAGAAAAGACCCGCAGCTTCATTCACAAAATACGCTCTTTCAGTTTCGAAATTAAATCCAGAGACTTTGATTATATCGAACTCAGCGTAATGCTTGAAGATTTCTGCAGGAAACAGCTTATGTCTTCAAAGACGCTTAATTTGATTCAACTGGTCATCGAAGAACTGGTTACCAATAAACTGCCGCAGGCCGCAGAAACGCCTGATATTCTTATAAGCATCGGCTATTCCGAGGAATCCGGCGGGGTGGAGATCTCCATGTCCTACCGTGGCAGCGAATTCAATCCGCTCTCCGCTGAAGATGCTGACACTTCCCTGCGGATAATCCGGGATATCGCCAAAAATCCGGTTCACTCATACAGTGACGGCATCAACAAACTGGAATTTAAAATTTAAAGACACAGAGGAGTAAGGAGTGAGGAGTGAGGAGTGAGGAGTGAGGGATGAGAATAGAACCTGAAAACTAAAGTCCCGCAAGCCCTATATACTACTATCCGTAATCTTCTGTTTTTTTAGAAAGATTTTCATGCGGCCATTTCCATAAGTTTCTCATTATTAACCTGAAAATACTCAGAAATGCAGTGACAAACTTCCGTCACTTTAGCCGTCAAATTGAAGTTCCGGAGGAGGGATGCAAGGGGGAACCCGGAACTGTCCGTCCCGCAGGGCGGGACCTGCAAACAAAAAATTGTTTCTCGCAACATGCCACCGGCGGCCCGCCGGGCGTGATCCAACGGTCCCGCAGTCGCGGGATTAGTCGCCAAAGGCGAAAGTCATAAAGGCCGCTGCGGAGAGCGGCGTTCCCGGGTTTAACTTCATTCACTTCATGCTCTTCATGGTGAAGTGTATTTGTTCTTTTTAGTGTTTTTCGTGGTTAAAGTGTATTTAGTTGTTTCTTTTGGTTGCGGCTATGCCGCGCTAAGTCCTATACGTCCTAGCCCCGTAAAACCGTTATGCAGGACGGTTGTCCGGAGTGCAAGAAGCATTTCGTGCCTGTGGTTAAAAAAAGATTTTCAAAAGGAGGCGGCCGGTAAAAGACTGGCGCACTGATGGAATTATGTTCGGGCTTCCTTTAAAGTATTGTACTATTTCTGTAGATGCTTTTTAGTTAATCCAGTAAATCTGTACTTGGTATTTCTCAATTTTTCCAGCAAATTGCCGGGGAAAGAGTCGATGAGAATATAAAGGACAGGAAGGACAAAAAGAGTTAGCGCAGTCGACGAGATCACCCCTCCGATAACTACGATGGCCAAAGGCCGTTGAACCTCGGCGCCCATCCCGGAAGAAACTGCCATCGGGATAAAGCCGAAGGCCGCGACCATAGCAGTCATCAAGACCGGTCTGAGACGCAGCACGCAGCCCTGCGTTGCCGAGTCAATCAAAGACATGCCGTCCGCTCTTAAACGGTTGATAAAGCTCATCATCACTACTCCGTTCAAAACGGCAATCCCGGAAAGTGCGATAAAGCCAATGGCGGCGGAAACGGAAAAATTCAGCCTCATCGCCCACAGCGCAAAGATCCCTCCAGTGAGGGCAAAGGGTACACCGGTGAAGACAAGCAGCGCAGACTTGAAGTTGCCGAAAGTCGCGAAAAGCAGTACGAAAATAAGCCCCATGGCAAGCGGCACGACTACATAAAGCCGGTTCTGGGCGGCGATAAGGTTTTCAAACTGGCCGCCCCACCCAAGCCAGTAGCCGTCAGGCAGCCGCCCCAGTTCCGTTTCAATTTTTTTCTGGGCTTCTTTAACAAAACCGCCGAGATCGCGCCCGCGGACATTGCATTGAACAACAACCCGTCGTTTTCCGTCCTCGCGTTTGATGAGTCGCGGCCCCTCCGCCAGCGTGACTTTCGCCAGTTCGGAAAGGGTTACATAAGGCAGCAGATTACTCTGTCTGGACGATGACAGCACATTTTTAATGTCACTGTCAGCGGCGACAGATAACGGAACAGGAAGTTTCTTTAAAAACTCAATGTCTGCCCGGCGGGTATCCGGAAGTCTGACCACTAAGTCAAAACGGCTGTCCCCGAGCATCACTTCCCCTGCTTTTGCGCCGCCAAGCGCAATTTCAATCACATCCTGCACATCTTTGACATTCAGGCCGTATCTTGCGATAGCCATTCTATCCACTTCAATGGTCAGGAACGGCATTCCGGCAGCCTGTTCAACCTTTATATCCTGTACTCCTTTAATTTTCTCCAGTATCACGGCGGCGCGGGCGGCAATCCCGGTCATCTTATCCAGATCCTCCCCGTAGACTTTCACCGCCAGATCACTGCGGACGCCGGATATAAGCTCGTTCATTCTTAACTCAATAGGTTGACTGAACTCATAATTCTGGCCGGGAATCTCCGCCGCAACTTTCTGCATTGCCGCGACAAGCTCCTCCTGGGATTTCGCTTTTTTCCAACCGCTCCTGGGTTTTAATGTTATAAAGGCATCGGAAACATCCTGTCCGCAAACATCTGTAACAACTTCCGAAGTACCTGTCCGCGCAAATATTCCCTCAATTTCGTCAGGAAAGTTTTTAACCAGTTCTTTCTCCACTTCGCACTGAAGTCTGATACTTTCAGTAAGTGAGATACTCGGTATTCTTGACGGCTGAATTGCGATGGCTCCCTCGTTCAGCCTTGGAGTAAACTCCGAACCAAGCCGGAGAAACAGCAGAAAAGAGAGCGCCAGAATTACCAGGGCGGAAGCTGCAACTTTAATTTTATTGGCAAATACACGGTCGAGCAGGCGGTTGTAGCGTTCTTTTAAAATGTGGTTGAATTTTTCTTCATACTTTGCGGTCTTTTCGCCGCCGAGCAGAATTGCCGCGAGCGCCGGGATCACGGTGAATGTCAGAATTAATGCGCCGCCAAGGGCCAGCAGCACCACCTGTGCCATCGGAGTGAACATTTTACCCTCAACCCCGGAAAGCGTCAGTACCGGCAGATAAACAATCATGATGATAGCGACGCCAAAAACAGTCGGCTTGGCGACTTCAGAGGCGGCAGAATAGCTCAGTTCAAGTTTCTCGCTGACATTCAGATTGCGGCCCAGCCCGGATCTTTTCTCCGAAAATCTCCGGACAATATTCTCAATCATTACCACCGCGCCGTCAACGATTATGCCGAAGTCAATGGCGCCCAGACTCATCAGATTGCCGCTTATTTTATTGTGCACCATTCCGGTGACAGCCATACACATGGACAGAGGAATGACACTGGCGACAATCATTGCGGCCCGGATATTGCCGAGCATCAGAAAAAGCACCGCGACGACAAGCACCGCTCCTTCCAGCAGATTGTTTCTGACAGTTTTCAGTGTTGCGTCAACCAGATAAGACCTGTCATACAGAGTTTTAATTTCTACATTTTGAGGAAGTGTTTTGTTGACCGATTTTATTTTGTCCGCCACGCGGCCGGAGACCACGCGGCTGTTCTCTCCGCTTAGAAGAATTGCCGTGCCGAGAACAACCTCATCTCCGTTTTTTGTGGCCGCCCCGGTTCGCAGGTTTCCGCCTTTAGTGACTTCAGCTACATCTTTCACATACACTGGAGTACCGTCGTGTACTCCCAGTTTTATATTTCTTATGTCTTCTTCATTCTGGACAAGCCCGGTGGATCTTATCAGGTATTGTTCGCCTTTATGCTCAATATAGCCGCCGCCGACATTGGCGTTATTTGCCGCCAGCGCGTCAAGGACATTTCTGAACGTCAATCCGTACGCCAGCAGTTTCATCGTGTCCGGCACAACCAGGTACTGCCTTTCAAAACCGCCGATAGTGTTTACTTCAGCCACCCCGGGAATCCCCCTCATCTGCGGCTTGACAATCCAGTCCTGGATTACTCTGAGGTCAGTGGGGGAGTATTTCGTACCGTCGGCTTTCGGTCCTCCGGCCTCAACGCTCCAAAAAAATATTTCGCCGAGACCGGTCCATATCGGTCCCAGAAAAGGCGCTCCGACCGATGCGGGAAGATCTTCTTTGGCTTCGGTCAGGCGTTCACTGAGAAGCTGTCTGGCCCGGTATATGTCAACATCATCCTTGAAAATAGCTGTCACCTGGGAGACCCCGTAAAAGGAGGTAGACCTTATTTCTTCAATTCCCGGCACCCCCTGTACCGCCCATTCGATGGGACAGGTTATCTGTTTTTCAATTTCAACCGGCGATAAACCGGTTACTGCAGTGTTGATTTGAACCTGTTTGTTTGTAAAGTCCGGCACTGCGTCAATCGGCAGTTTGTTAAAGTCGGAAATTCCAAGAAAGATGATTCCCGCCGCGCTGATCGCCATCAGCCAGCGGTTTGTTATGGAAAAACTCAGCAGTTTGTCTATCATTATTAATTCGCCTTGTTGGTTTTGCGATTGTACGCTCAGTGAGCGTCTGAGCAGCCGCCGGCTTTGCCTTTCGCAAACTCGGCTTTAATTAAAAAAGTGCCCTTCACTGCTATTTTGTCGCCGGGTTTCAACCCGTCAGTTATTTCAACATTCATATCATCGGCAATGCCGGTGATAACCGGCTGCGTGACAAATTCGTTCACCTCGCACCCCTGCTTGAATACGACCTCTTTGCCGTCGAGAGTTTGAATCGCATCGGCCGGAACGATGACATTCGCGGAAACTTCCGCGACCATAACTTTCCCGTCAACAAACAGGCCGGGTTTCAATATATTTTTTGAATTATTAATCATGATCCTGACAAACCCGGCCCTGGTTTTATCGTCAATCGTGGGAGAAACCGCAATGATTCCTGCCTCAAAATTCCCGGCGTCCGATTTGATAAATGCTTTGCCGTTCTTGACTACCTCGAATAAATCTTTGGGACGAAGCCTGATGTCACACCAAAGCGATGAGAGGTCGGCGACAGTAAAACTATTATTCCCCTGGTCTGCATGCTCCCCGCTGGCAAGATGACGTTCAATAATTACGCCGCTGATCGGGGATTTTAACTGATAACTGGAGACATGCTTGTCCAGCTGATTTTTCTCCATTTGCGATATTTCCTCCTGTCCGAGACCAATCATATAGAGTTTTCTTTCAGCATTGGACATCGCGGTTTCCGCAATCATAAGTTCACGACGGGATTTCAAGATGTCCTGTTCAATTCCCAGTTCAACGTCTTCAACGGCTCCGCGGAACGCGGCGTTGGCGCTTTGATACTCCTTGCTCTTCAACTCCAAATCTGCAACGCTTACGACGCCTTTACTTTGAAGCTTGTCTGATCTGCTGAGCGCGGACTCAAGCTGGCGGCGCTGTGAATACGCCGTAAGCAGTTTCGTTTTAACCTCTCCCACTGGATTATTTTCAGTTTTAGCGATTATTTCGGATGGCTCCAGTCCGCTTTTTAATAATCCCAAAAGTGTTTTGGTGTTCTGATAAACTTTCTCATCTTTTTCATAATCAAGCTTAGCCAGGTCGAGCTTGGTTTTTGCAGTATAATATTCTATTTTTGCTTCCCCCAGAGCCGCGCTTTCGAAAACAGCCAGAATGTCACCCTCGGAAACTTTATCGCCCAGGCTTTTAAAAATTTTCACTGCCACGCCTGGAACCTTAGGCGATACATGGGCCACCTTGTCTTCGTTCAAAAGAATTTCGCCGGGACCGCTAACTGTTTTGTATATCATCCCTGACTTGGCCTCTCCCATCTCAATGCCGTGTTTTTTTATAACATCAGCGGTGAAAATTACTTCAGGAGCGTCTTCAGATTTTGCGGCCTCCTTGTCTTCATCCTTCTCGCCCGCGTGCGATTCCACTTTCTCCGCATCATGCGGCTTGCCCTTCTCCGCCGCGTGTGATTCCACTTTCTCCGCCACAGCATCAGATTTTCCGGCATTTTCCGCTCCGTGAGATTTACAACTATCCGCGGCAAAAGATGACACTGAGCAGCAAAGGCATAATGACAGGATAGCAACTGACACGCGGGGACGATGAGGCAAAACCAAGGCGTAATTAATCATCATAAAGAGGCTTTCTTTTTATTGCATATTATTTTAGATCTTTTTGAAATTCACATATTAAGGAGCCGTAAAGAAATAACCTTTACATCTTCGCGCTTCTCCCGAATGCCTTTGTGTTTGCCGGTTCGTTACATACCTTCAGGTATGCGCCTTACCGGCAATTCCCAAAATCTCTTCGGGATATTTCGCGAGACTTG
>CAIPAT010000097.1 GCA_903863035.1 uncultured Lentisphaeria bacterium | reverse complement strand
TGATGGATGTCGTTCTGAGTCTAGTTGCATACTTCACTGAACTCTTATTTTTTTGCAATAATACTGGATTTTGCGACTTGGAAGTGTATTTTACCTTATTGTTTTCCTGCGCTTGAGTTTCCATGCAAGGAAAAATGAGCTTAAAAAGCAGGGTTAAGGCAGGTGCCATTTGGTGGCGCCAAGAGGCTCCGAAGCGCCAGAAAGTACCATTTTGGACGATTAGTTTATTGAGCGAAACGGCAGGCGTATGCGACATTCCTGAGTTCAATAAGCCTTGTTTATGGCAAATCTGAGCAAAGATAAGATTTACAAAAGGTTCACATCCCGCGTACCATTCTTATTGATTTTCCTGCTTACAGGTTGTTTGAGCCGCTCCGGCGGTGATGACTAACGGGGAAAATTTTATTCCAGTGACTTGATATCAATTAAACCTTTATTTTTGCATTTTCTTCTAAACAATGCGATCAACTCTTTGAAGTCTTGGGGCAGATTCATTATACATCTGTTTCCTTAGAAATTCAACAGCCGCGATACGTTCCGCCGGAGTATTGGACAACCGGCAGGCGACATCCTCCTTATCTGAAGATTTATGAAGCTTTTTGATTTTCGCAACTTTGGCCGGCATAAGACTGTGTTTCCGCATCTTTGTTGATTTTTTTTACCATGCAATAATTTACTGTAGAACCGTGGAAATGTGGAATTATCAAATAAATACCGCATAAAGGCGGTAATATCTACGACATTATCTTGCACCGGAATTGTCTGCCTGTCATCTCCTATACTTAATTGCATTTGACAAGAAGCATTTCCGGGCTATATTAAAAGTTTGAAATTATTGATAATTAAATAGTTGTCGTCGAAAAGGACCAGACAGCACAGTATTATCAAAATACGCGGGGCGCAAAAAGCAGGCAGTCAATGGACATGCCGGGCGTCCACGGAAAAAGGATCGAAGCTTCAAAGTGAAGCGGTGGTCCGAAAAAAACAGACAATAATCGCACTTGAACGCAGTGATTATTAAGAAGTAACGCGGACAATCCTTATTCCGGATTTATGAGAACCGGGAAAACCCTGTCAGCAATTAAATGCTGTCGCGGGTATGATAAAAATCTTGCATTGAATGCATTGTCAGGATGACTTAGTTACTTGATTACGAAGCAGAGAACGGGCTAAGTCATCATCGAATGCCGCATAAAAGCGGCGCTTAAGTTTTATGATTTGTACAATCTCACTTTGTTTTACCTTATAATCGATCCGCCGCAGGCGGAACTGGAATCACTTTGTTCGTGCAACAAAGGAAACAAATGAGTGATTTAGAGAAATTCAGACAGTTGGGCATTTCGGAACAGACCTTGAAGGCATTGGCAAAAAAGGGTTTTGAAGAGCCGTCCCCGATCCAGACAATAACCATCCCGCTGCTCCTGAGCGGCGAAAAAGACATTATGGGCCAGGCCCAGACCGGTACCGGCAAAACTGCCGCATTCGGTATCCCGATCATCGAAAAACTGCATCACGGCAAAAAGAACGTACAGGCGATCATCCTTGCCCCTACCCGCGAACTGGCAATCCAGATCGCCGAGGAAATGAATTCGCTGAAAGGCGAAAAAGTGCTGGAAATCGTGCCGATCTACGGCGGCCAGTCCATTGACATGCAGCTCAGCCGTTTGCACAGAGGCGTTGATATTGTAGTAGGCACCCCCGGACGCGTGCTGGACATGATTCACCGCGGCAGCCTGATTCTGGACAAAGTATCTTTTGCCGTACTGGACGAAGCCGACGAAATGCTGAACATGGGATTCATTGAGGATATTGAAGAAATCCTGTCCAAGACCGGACCGGACAAACGGATGCTGATGTTTTCGGCAACCATGCCCCATCAGATCATCGCCATTGCTGAAAAGTTCATGCGCGAATACGAAGTAGTAACCGTCAAAAAGCAGCAGCTCACCACCGCACTGACCGACCAGATTTATTTTGAAGTCAGGCGTGAGGACAAACTGGAAGCGCTGACCCGGATTATAGATATCGAAGACGATTTTTACGCACTGGTTTTCTGCCGCACCAAAAATGATGTGGACGAAATTACCGAAAAGCTGGTTTACCGCGGTTACGCCGCCGAAGCGCTGCATGGCGACATTTCCCAGGCGCAGCGCATTAAAGTCATTGACCGCTTTAAACGCAAAAAATTCAACATCCTGATCGCCACCGACGTCGCGGCGCGCGGCATTGACATCAATAACCTCACACATGTGATCAACTTCTCGATCCCCCAGGAAGCTGAATCCTATATTCACCGTATCGGACGTACCGGACGTGCCGGCAAAACCGGCACCGCCATTACTTTCGTAACCCCGTCCGAATACCGTAAACTGACTTTTATCCAGAAACTCACCAATACCGAAATCCGGCGCGAACGTCTGCCGACCCCGAAAGACATTATCGCCAATAAAAAGGTCAAATTCAAAGAAGCGATCACCAACCTGCTGGTAACCGAAAAGCATCTCGATTATCTGTCACTGGCCGGCGAGTTGCTGAAGGATGCGGAACCTGAAGCCGTACTGGCCGCAATGCTGAAGTTCACCTTCAAAGAAGACTTGATGGCGGTCAATTATTCCGACCTCGGCAGTCATTCCGGCGGCGGAACTGTTATTGGCGGCAACGCCTCTTCCGGCGGCTATTCTTCCGGTGGCGGCAGCAGAAATGCCGTTGACTCTAAAGGCAAGACACGCTTGTTTGTCGCCCGCGGCAAACAGGATGGCTATAACCCGCGTAAGATCGCCGATATGATCTGGGATGCCGCCAAAGTCAAAGGCTACAAAGTAGAAAATATACAGTGTTTCGACTCTTTCACCTTTGTCACGGTGCCGTTCTCCGAAGCGGAAATCATCATGGATGCATTCCGTCGCAGAGCCAACGGACGTCAATCTCTGGTCGAACTGGCCAAGGAAGACAAACCGGCAGCAAAGCCGGCCGGGCAAACCGCGTCTGCCCCCGCAGCCGCCGAACCGGCAAAAAAGAAAAAGAAGAAAGTCAAATTACAGACAGTGGAGTAAGACTCCAGCTCACGCTAAATCTATGGGGCCGATAGGGCCTATGGGCCTCATGGGGCTCATGGGATTCTATAGGCCTTATTTGCAAATAAAACGATTCCGCATATAGTAAAGCTCTAAAATAATAGAGGAGTTGCTATGATTAATGGTTTTATACCGGCACATGGAAACTATAAAGACCTGTTGTCATACCAGAAATCCGGGATTATTTATGATATTACTTTTTCTTTACTATAGTCGTTTTCTGAACAAGGGCGACCGTACAGTTGATCAGATGGTACAGGCCGCCCGTTCCGGCAAACAAAATATTATTGAAAGCGCTGTTGCCTCCGGCACTTCCAAGGAAACCGAAATAAAACTCTTAAATGTCGCGAGGGCGAGTTAGGAAGAGTTACTGGAGGACTCGGGACTTTCTTCGTACCCGAGGATATTTGTTGTGGGAAAAAGATTCCAAAGAAGCCCTGTATGTCAGGAAACTAAGTTCGTCCAAAGATAATTCCATAAAGTTTAAGGATTTTGCTGAAACCCGTCCTGCCGAAATAGTTGCAAACATCGCTGTCTGCCTGATACATCAGGCAAATTATCTTATGGACCGGTATCTCAAGCGTCTTGAGCAGGATTTCATGAAAGAAGTCGGTTTACGCGAACGCATGAGCAACGCCCGCATTCAAGTCAGAGGTCATTAGCATTCGCCCCATTCGCCCCATTCGCCATATTCGCCATATTCGCCATATTCGCCATATTCGCCATATTCGCCATATTCGCCATATTCGCCATATTCGCCATATTCGCCATATTCGCCATATTCGCCATATTCGCCATATTCGCCATATTCGCCATA
>CAIPAT010000096.1 GCA_903863035.1 uncultured Lentisphaeria bacterium | reverse complement strand
CGGTCATATGGATTTTGTCCATTTGCGGACTGAACGGCACTGCGCCTTTTTTGGTGATTTCATAGCCGGTTTCAATGCGGACGCCGTGGAATTCCGGATGCCCGAAGAAGCTGACGTCTACACAGACAGTCATGCCGGGTACCAGCACATCGCTGCTGCCGGGACCGAAAAACGGCGATTCTGCCTCATGCAGTCCGATAGTATGCACAAACGGGCAGACCAGATATTTGCTCAATTTATGTTTTTTGAAATATGCTCTGGCAGGCGCATCGATTTCGCGGCCGGTCTTGCCGACAACAAGCTGCTCTTTCGTCAAACAGAACGCTTCGCGCAGATATTTGATGCATTCCTTCTGCCGTGCGGTATACTTTCCGCTAACCGGCAGTGCGTCCCCCATGACCCCGGCATAACCGTTTACTTTGGGAGCCAGGCCGATCATGACCATTTCGCCATTCTGCACTTTCTTTGAACTGGCAGTCGGCACGACAGCATTGGCGCGGGCACCGCTGCCGACAATCGCGCTGAAACCGAATCCGCTGGCCCCTCGGCTTCTGGCGGCAAATTCACCGGCGGCGGCAATTTCTATTTCCGACACTCCGTCGGTAATTTTAGCTTTCATCGCGTCATAGCAGAAATCAGCCAGTTTGAACGCGGCGCGGATCTGTTCGATTTCCCATTTGGACTTGTTATATCTGAGCTTGACATAATCGTCGGTCATATCCACCAGCTCGACTCCGGAGAACCCGTCCACAATGCCTTTATAACAGGCGGCGGGCATTCTGCCGGCACCAACCAGACCGACGCGTTTGACTTTACCCAGCGTCTTTTTCAGTTCGGTGAACAATGCGGGAAAATCAATGATCGTGGCGTTAGGATATTCTTCGTCCGGCACCATGAATACCGGAAAATTACGGGTGGCGGTGATTGCGCTGTCCATCTGTGCGAATGGTTCGCTCTCCGGGCCGCCGAGCAGCATCGGAGCGCCTTTGCGCGGAATCAGTACCGCGCCGCTTTCAAACTGCGGACACCAGCCGGTCAAGTACCAGCCGTTACCGATGTTGAACTCATCATAATAGACCAATGCCAGATCGAGCTTTTTGGCTTCGAGCAATTTGCGGACATTGTCCAGACGTTTTTCCGATTCCTGCTGAATTAAATACCCCATATGCAACCTCCTGCATTTGCGGGAAACTATCAATAATAAGACAGTTTACCCATGTGATTATTGGTATATACTCTATAAAGATTGAAAATTTAACATAGATGAACAGGATTGTGGATTGGATTTTTTCGATCCGACTGACTGGCGATATGAATATCGCCTGAAGAAGGAACGGAAAAATACGGCCGCAAAACACTCACCGCAAATCGGTTGCGATCTTTTGAGTTTGGATTCGCACTCTTCGAGACCTTCGATACCCCGGTATCGGCAGCCTCTCAGAATACAAACCAATTCTCAAAATCTTCGCAATCTATTTAAAATTTTCAACCTTATAGAGTATAAAAACGGTTCATTAATTCATCAAACAAAAACCATGCAGCATTCAGCAAACGGTGCTCTCTTTGACCGCCAGTGACGGCAGCAGCCGCACCCTGCATGGTACGCGGTGATCGCCGCCTGCTTCCAGCACATATTTTATCGCCATCCTGCCCAGCGCTTCATAATCCAGCACAACCGTGGTCAACCTGGGGAAAAGATGTGTTCCTATCGGGAGTCCGTCGCAACCGCAAACCGCGACATCCTGCGGTATTTTCAAGCCGCGTTCCAGGAGCGCACGGTAAACTCCGGACGCCATTTCGTCATTAGTGAACACCGCATCAAACTTCAATTTTGAGTTAAGCGCGGCAGCTACAGCGTCATATGCGCTATCCGCGGTAAAATCAGTATGCAAAATCAGTTTGTCATCAGCTTTTATACTCCGGCAGGCCAGCGCTTCACGATAGCCCTGCTCTATTTCACATGAAAAAAAATGTTCCCGGGCGCCGTTGACCAGTAAAATTCTCCGCCGGCCGCAATCCGCCAGATGCCGTACTCCAACCCTGGCCGCTTCGCTGTTGTCAAAAGCAAACGAACTGTAAGGAATTTCAATCGACGGTTCGCCCGGATTGTCCAGCAAAACCGCGCCGGGATTGGCTTCAAGCAGTGCTTTAAGCTGTTCAATAACAAAACTGCCGACAATCATTGTTCCGGCAGCGTCAGAGTTGCGGATATTTTCCAGCAACTGTAAAAACTGCTGATAGTTTCCGTCACAGGTCCGCACCACGCATTCATATCCATTCTGCGACAGTTGCTGCTCTATCGATGTCAGCAGCCGCGAATGAAACACCGCCATGCTGCGGCCCATTGTTCCTGCGATCAGTTGAACTTTCAATACCGGTTCATTGCCGGATGCCGCCGGACGCCCCATGCGCGGCGAACGGATATAACCTAGCCGTTCGGCAGCTTCAATAATTTTCTGCCGGGTCGCCTCTTTGACCAGTGAATTCCCGCGCAATGCCCGGCTTACCGTCATCGCGCTTACTCCGCATTCCAGCGCCACTTCCGCTATTGATTTATCCGTATTTATTTTCATATTGTATATTATAACATAATAAATGTTAAAGTAAACATAGATATAAAAGAAATGTGAAAAAATATTCTGCAGGATACATTATTCAAAGATTACTTCAATTAAAGCTAAATCGTGTTTTTTGATTTTCAGCACAAGAGTATTGGCGGCGCTCAATGTCAACTTATCATTAGTCTCACTGTTGACGGCGCTCTTGATGGACTTGAAGCCAAGTTTGGCGCAATCAATCTTAACCGGAATCTCGCCATCTCCGCCATAGTTGCCGATCACTAAAAGCATTTTACCACCGCGCAAGTAGGCGCTGGCAAGCAGATTGCCGCTTTGCGCCTTAACCGGAGTATCATCCTCCCAGTAGCCGATGAATCTGCTGTCCAGCTCGGCTTTGCCGAAATCCCAGATTATCTGGTAGATCTTCTGCATCGCCTTTACATCAGTGCCCTGACTGATCCAGACGGTCGGCTGGATCTCGTGCGGCAGCAAACACGCCAGCATTGTGCGGGTTACCCAAGGTCTTCTGTCAATATTAGCGGATTGGTTATTGTCAGTGCCACCATTATCATTAACTACCGAAGAAAATTTCTTCTTGTCGACTTTAGACACAATTCCGTCAATTGCCGTCGGAAAAAATCCACCCTGCCGGCCGGCGACCAGCGTCAGCAGATAGTCCGCGCTGTAGCGGTCCTGATAATCAGTATCCCCGTACTTCCATTCCAGATCCATGGTGGCGGTGGCAAATGAGAAGCACGCCAGTGATAATGAATTGGTGTCATGAACAAAGATAAACGGGTCTCTTTGTTTTTCAGCAAACATTGTCGCGAGGCGTTTGATATAATTGCGCATCCGCCACAGTCCAAATGATGGCTGGATATTATGATTGTCATCAACATAGCCGTCACCCGTCGGCCAGCTCCATTTGACGGCAAAGGCGGTGTTGTCTAGGTAGATACCGTCAAACCCGGCGTCAATCATTTTGCTGTCGTAATAAATCGCATAATCCCGCCAGGATTTTACCGGATTAGTCTTTGTACGGTATTCCCACTCATCTTTATAAACTGGATATTCCGGCAGAAAAAGCGTACTTTCATAGCAGCATGTGTAAAAATAAATTGATGTATTCTTCTGTCCCGATAGCGCCTGCATTTGGTTGAAGCCGCACTGAAGCATGGTCAGCATCCGGTTTTTACCTTGTTTATTCGCCGGAACTTCCTTGCTGGATGCCGCCGCCAGCCTGGCGAGGTATTTCTCAAGAAATTCGCGGTCAATGATTCCTGTTTTTCTCGTCTCATCCAGTTTCCTGATAATTTCGTAATCTTCAAAAGCAGGATAACGGCCACTACAATCAAATGGGTTACCGAAATACATAGCGGCATAGAGTGCTTGCAGGAATTTGCGCCCCGGCAATTTAAAATTAGCATAATTATCGCTCCATGCCCGCCAATCCTGCGGCATCGGTTTCACCGGAGTAGCCAGCAGGGTAAATACGATCTCCCGTTCCCGTCCAAGGGGGGCGTGATTAATTAAATTCAACCGGATTGATACAGCGCCGTCGCTGCCCCGCCACAATTCCACCGCGTGCTCGCTGCGGTCAGTTGAGTGTATCCAGTCCTTGTCCCAGTCGGCGGCATAGCAAATACCTTTTTCGGCGCCGCCAATCCATATGTAAGGAATAAAATTGGGCAAAGAATGTGGAATCGTGCGACACCCCCAGATCAAGCCTTTTCCTGCAGGAATCTGACCAGCCGGGTTGGAGCGGTTGCCGCTGCCTGCCGCATGAAAAAGTTTGGCTACCGATTTTTTGACAGGTATGTCGATATAGAAACTGTCGATTTTTCCCTGACCTTTTTTGGGAGAAAGTTTTAGCGTAAGTTTAAGTAACCCGTCATAGTCAAATTCTCCGCTAACTTTCATTTTCATCAGTTCATTTTCAGAATCGGCAACATATTTAACCATATCCTTCTCCTGAGCAATAAAATTCACTCCGGAACTCTTCCATGAATAAGTTTTACCGTCTGCGGATACAATGCTTTGAATCGGGCCTGCCAGAATTGATTCATCTTTGGCAATAATCGTTTCCGGAAATCCGGCATCATTGATAGTGTATTTCTTCAGTAACGCGCTAACTTCCCTGTCATTGACCAGCAAAGGAGTAAACGGCGGCACAATAGTTTTGCTCATGCCGATTTGATTATTCTCCCACTGATATTTTTTAACGATAAATGTTCTGCCTAAAAAAGCTCCAGAAGCACCATCCGCCGCGTCGAGTCTAAGATATGTATAATATTCGCCATCCTTTAATTCCGGTAATTTTATTTCTTTGCGTAAAATAATACTGCCGGGAATCCGGTTGAAATCTTTTTCTATATTATAAACAACTTGTTTAATCACATTGCGGGATGAGTCAGTGACCAGCAGCGTGACTTGCGGATTTTTTGGCAGCAGATAAGGGTTAGCTTCCGCTTCAACAACCAGCTCTTTGAGTGATGGGAAATAAGTGATTCTCCCGCCTAAGCCGCCTTTGCCTAAGCCCATCATCGCAATTTCTTCATCGGTAAGAGGCCGGTCATAAGTTTCTAATTTGGCAATCTCAAAATTGTTTTCCATCTTTTCTGTGCCAATCACGATATCGCCCAGCGTCTTACCGTTCAGTGATTGTCCAAACACGGTTTTTCCGATCAAGACACCATTGATATAAAGCGACGCGCCGGACGACTCCAGATTAATAATCACATTCTGCCAGCCCTTAAATGAATCAGGCTTTTTTACCAGCACAATCTGCTGGGTGGCATCGCCCTTCTGCCATGGAAGATATTGAAATCCAAGCAGGAGATATTTATCACTTTCATGCAGGTATATATGACCTTCTTTACTATAGGCGCTCTTAAAATATATCCGCTTCATATCGCTGGCAAGCTGTGTATCCGGCTTTAATTTAAGCACGACAGCACCGGGAATGGTTAGTTTTTCTCCGTTATATTTTATCGATTTGCCATTCACAATCGACACCTGTTCTCCTGATTTATCACTTATCGGGGCATGGAACTTTAGCGATGACCCTAAGTTTGTCCATTTCTTAGCCGGGGGAGCTTCAAAAACTGCGCACCGGTTGAAAATAGTTTTTCCATCTTTTAACACTTTAGCGTTAAACTGATAGTCCTGCGTAGAATTATCTAAACTGAAGGTGATATTTTTACTGCCGTTTGGCGGAATTGAGATTGGTTCACTTTTGATTTTATCGCCATACCCGGTCTGTGCGGTTAAATCCATAACTTTACCGGCAGGGTTGAAAATAGTCAGTTCTGTCTCTGCGCCTCTGAGCTTGTTCCACTTCGGGAAAGATTGCTGTACCGTTGGCAAATCTTCAGCGCAATTTAGGACTGCCATCATTTCCGGATTATTAAAAGCTGCCGCAGGCGTAAATGCCGCTTGATGCCTGGGGTATTGAAAATTGCGCGCGACAATCATCTTCCATTGAGATGGCAGCGGCATTTTATCCCACCCCATCTGATTTAAGGGAATAGATAACTCCATCTCCCAGAAACCATCATTAGTAAGACGGCTTTTTTGCATGATATCGGGTTTCCATTCATCAGTAGAATATCCCCAGCCTGGTTCATGATGTCTGCCGTAAAACAAGCCTTCAGCGTTAATTATCAACTGAAAATAACCGAATTGAAAGATACCTTCCCTGCGTCCGGATGGCGGCAGAAACATCAATTCCACGGAATCATCGTTCAATACATCGGCGCTGAGCCTGGCTTTGGTCAATAAATTACCGCCAGGCGGCAGTTCGCTTTTAATCGCGATATATAGATTGTTTAAATCATATCCGGTCCATATTTCAACTTGCGGTCCATCAGTGACTTTGCCGCCTCCTGAAATTTTGCAGGCCCCCTGATACTCCTGTGGATTGATTACTCCGTCAATGACCGGAGGAGTTTTCAGCGGTGCCCCGGAAATAATAGTGTTATTCTGGGCTGAAGCCACAGCAAGGACAAATCCTAAAAAGACGGAGATAAAAAATTTTCTCACTATTAAAACCCTTTCAGCGATGCTTATTTATATTCAAATACTGCGTGAATATTACTTTTTCAGGTTCCATACCGGACTGCTGCTCTGAATAGCGCTGGGCGGCAGATATTTTGATGACTTGACGCTGCCGTCGCTGCAGAGAGAGACGTTGGATCCGCTGTGGCGGAAAGCTGCTTCGGTCTTCACTCCGGCTGTTCCCACTGGATAACAATAGTATGGAGGATCAAGGATTTGTCCGGGAATCAGTAAAGTGTCAATCAGGTAGAGAAGTTGAGACGGAGTCTTTATCTGATTGGATTTGACATAAGTATAAGTCGCGGTGGCAAAGGACATGGCATTCATTCCATACCCCCAGTGGTCGAAACTGTCAGGGGTGCCATAAGTAGACTCAGGGCAGGCAAAAACTTTCGGCAGGACATTGAAATTTGGAATTTTCAGATAATACAGGTTAATAATCACATACCATGTTGAATTTACACCTGTAGATCTGTACGGGATATAATAACCATTGTAACTGTCCATGTAGAACTGGTTGTAAACCCCCATTTGCTTGAGGTTATTAGTACACACCATACCGCGTGCTTTAGTACGGGCCTTGCTTAGAGCCGGCAGCAGCATTCCTGCAAGAATAGCTATAATAGCTATGACCACGAGCAGTTCGATTAAAGTAAAACCTCTAAGCATCAACGAGTTGCGACTTATCGGCTCTGCCTCATCGACCAAACCGTGCGTGCGGTTTTCCCTCACACGGCTTTCCCCCTGTTCTTCTTCGTTTAGCATTCGCTTAGTTTT
>CAIPAT010000095.1 GCA_903863035.1 uncultured Lentisphaeria bacterium | reverse complement strand
TGTTACGGATTTGGACAAAGTGTCCAAAATGTTGTTTGAAAATCTTATAAATAAATGAAAGCATTATGCTCAACTGGTCTCCAAAGGTTCGGAGTGGCTGTCCAAAATGTAAAGAATGTGAATGGTAACTGGTAACTGGTGAATGGTAAAAACCTTAGTGTCTTGCTAACTCTCGGGTTAGTCCCGCGACTGCGGGATGCAGTAGTGCGAGAAATGGTCCCGCAATGACGGGACTGTTCTGCACAGAGTGGTCCAAATTGTCCAAATCGGGGTTTGCCGTCGTTTGCATCATGCGATTGGCAGTTCCGGAGGGGTTCAGGTTCAGCGTCTCCAGCCGAGCAGCGAGTAGATAATTCTTTCCTTGCCGGTAATGATCATAATTTCGGCGGTGGAGCCGAGGCGCAATTTCTGCGGTTCCACGGTCAGCACCACCTTGACCGGATAATAGTTGGCGCCGTTGATTTTCTCCGGCAGCTGGCCGATTTCAATGACCCGGCCATAGAAATAGCCGTAATCGAAATAGTTGTACTGGCTGCTGATAATTCTGGCCTGCTGGCCTTCCTTGATCTTGTAAACCAGTTTCTCATCAACCAGCGCGACAAATTTTTTGCTCTGGGTGGCCGATACCTTGGCGATCATTTCTCCGGCTTCAACATAGACGCCGGGCTTGGCCGGGATATACGATACAACGCCGTCTTCAGGGGCGCGGATAATGTAATCCTCAAGCTGATGTTTCAGCATGTCCAGTTCTTTTTCCTTGCCGGCCAGTCGCGATTTTTCCAGTTCCAGTTCGCTTTCCGCCTTTTTGACAATCTTCTCGGCCATTCCGCTTTTGATTTTCTCAAAATCCTCGGTCAACTGCTGGACTTTCGACTGATTGGCGAGATGTTCGAGTTCGACTTTCTGAAACTCACGCCTTGAAATGGCTTCGCGTTTGAAGAGTTTGGTGTATATTTCCAGGTCATTCTTGCTTTTTTCAAACCGTGTGCGGTATTCCGCCAGTGTTATTTCCGTATGTCTGTAGGATTCCGGGAGCGGGTCGCGGCGGAGGATATTTAAATTTTCGGTCTTGGCATTGATTTCAGATCTCAAGTCATTGATGGTATTGCTGACCATGGTTATTTTGTCCTGCAGCACTCGCGGGTCCAGCCCAAGCAGAACTTCGCCTTCCCGGATGCTGTCGCCTTCCCGTTTGCTGATAAACTCCACTTTGCCGGTAATGCCGGATTTGATCTGGTATTCCCGGATTCCCTCCAGCTTGCCGCGCCCGGTGACAGTGTCTTCGATCAGCCCGAAAAATAACAGCAGAAGAACTCCCGCCAGGATCATCAACAGGCAAAGGATAATAATCCTGAACACTTTGAATTTGTTCCGGATACTGCCCTGATTACTCATATAAACTGCTGAACTCCATGTTTAGGAGCAATAAAGAAATAACCTTGACAAGTTTATTTCTTGACAGCTCCTTAGTTGCTATAAACATCATAATATACTTCCATAGTATGAAAATATTTCATAATATTCAAATCTTTTCCGCAGTTTTTTTCTGAGAGAAGTACATTTCCTTGTAAACTCCGTCCTGATTCAGCAGCTCATCATGTTTGCCCTGCTGCACAATCCGGCCGTCTTTCATCACTACGATAAGGTCTGCATTCCTGATGGTCGAAAGCCGGTGGGCAATAATGATCGTCGTCTTATCCCGCATCAGCCGGTCAAGGGCTTCCTGTACCAGATGTTCGGATACGGTATCCAGCGCGGAAGTGGCCTCGTCCAGAATCAGGATGGAGGGGTTTTTCAATACTGCCCGGGCGATGGCCAGCCGTTGTTTCTGTCCACCGGACAGACTGGCGCCGTTTTCGCCGACCGTGGTTTCATAACGTTTCTCCAGGATGGAAACGAATTCTTCCACATTGGCCATTTGAGCGGCATTGCGGATTTCTTCATCAGTGGCGTCTTTCTTGGCATAAGCGATATTTTCTTTGATGGTACCGCTGAACAGAAACGGTTCCTGAAGTACCACGCCGACATTGTTGCGGTATGATTCCAGTCCGAGTTTTTTGATGTTGATACCGTCAACTTTGACTTCGCCGGCACTAATATCATAGAACCGCAGCAGCAGATTGGTAACCGTGGATTTGCCGGAACCGCTGGGTCCGACCAGCGCAACCTTCTGACCGGGTTCGATCTTCAGCGAAAAATCTTTAATCACCTGTTTCTTGTTATTATATCCGAAACAAACGTTATTAAATTCGATGTATCCGTTCAGCCGCTCGACTTTGACCGGATGCGGATCTTCCTTGATTTCCGGAATGGTATTGAGCAATTTCATGATACGCTCGGCGCCGGCCAGACCGTTGGAGATGTTGCCGGTAACCGTGGACAGAACGTTGATCGGCCCGAACAGCATTCCGATATAACCGTAATATGCCGCAAAATCGCCGATAGTCATGGTTCCTTTCTGGACCATCAGAGTCCCGAGTCCGATGATGGCCAGATAGGCGCAGATATTGGTCATATCAACAATGTTCCACGAAAGCACCCATTGTCCGTTAGCCCGCATCTGGATATCCAATATCGGGCGGAGGCTGGTAAAGAAGTTTTTACACTCTGTCCGTTCTTTGGAGAACGATTTTACTACTTTCACTCCGTTAAGCGTCTCCGCCAGGTTGGCAGAAATTTCAGACATCCTTTCCTGGAGCTCTTTAATATCCACATCAACGGTTTTTTTGAAATACAGCAGATTGCAGAAATGCAGCGGGATGATTATAAGCGGTACAATTGCCATCTGGATATTCATGATCATCAGTACAATCAAGATTACGACCAGCATGAAAAGCTGGTCGCATAACTGGACAGATATTCCAATTAACTGCTGCAGCTGCGCCACGTCGTTAATCACATTGGAGATCAATTTGCCGGTACGGTATTCTTCATAGAACCGCAGCGAGAGGCTTTGCAGATGCTTGAACAACTTCTGTCTGACGTCAATCAGCACCCGCATCTGTACATAATTTATCAAATAGCAGTATACATAGCGAAACAGGCATCTGGCCAGAAAAATCAGGATCATTCCTCCGCACATGATCAGGAAAAGTTGAAAGTCCGCATTCGGCAGCACCTTGTCAATTGCGATCTTCAACATCAGGGGCATTGTCAGCCCGAGGTTGGTAAACATTATAATACACAATACTGTACCGATCAACAGCATCCTGTATGGCTTTACCAGCGCCCAGCAATCAAAACGACTCGTACTCAAAACTGTGTATCCTTAAAATATTGACTGTTAATATAATATGAATTTTGTACAAAATAAACACAATGTTTAATATAACAATACACTTTTATTGATTCTATCTGCCGGAAGCATTTTTTTGCAGTTTTATGGAAGTGTCAAGGTGTCAGTTGAATAGAATATTTTAACGTTTATATTAACGGTGATTATGCATTGCCAGCACAGAGACAGGCAGCTGTTACATGCCTGGTTTTTAAGATAATAATTTTTATACGGGTACATTTCATGGGATTGAGTAAGAAAATGAATAAAATTGTGACTCCTGCCGTGACTGTCAATTCAGTTTTGTGGCGGAAGGCTAAAATCGGCTTATTATTCGTGTTGCTGATTGCCGGGATTGTCATGTCATTTCATTACGGCTTATCAAATATGAATGATAATTCGATCAGAGAGCCGACAATTGCCGCTGCCGACAAGTGGTTGAAGAATGCTGATAGTCTGAAATTTGACGTATGCAAGGAAACGGTGGTTGATTCCAACGGCTGGTTTGAGTATTTCAAAAAAGACAGGCTCGGGCTTGGAGATTTCAAAAATCGTAATTTTAAAATCAAGTCAGATGGCGGCGGCTCCTATTTGCTGATCTACGATATTGCTTTAAGTAAAAAGGAAAAAACTCCGCCTTTAGCTGAGAAGGTTACTTTGAGCCGGGATAAAAGCGGGAAATATACGATCTGCGGCGTGGAATACAGTTATCCCCGCGGCATTCAGGTCTGGAAAGGCTCCCCTTACGAAGGTCCGGATTTGGAGATTATAAAGCAAAAGGCTAATGTCTGTACATTAAACTTCGACAATGCGAGTATCGGCTATTTTGAAACTATGTTCAGGCAGGCGGATGAAGTGCAGAACAGAGACTTGCCGCAACGCGTATACTCGGATCGCCAGAAACGCGGACATCCTGTGGAAAGACAGACCGTCAAGGTGATGCTGGGCGATAAAATTCCGGGACTTTCTGCGTTCGAGCATATTGCGTTAATCAATAAGGTAACGTATAATATTAAGAACAAGAAACAGATAGCTTATGAGTATGTTTTACTGAGAAAAGATAATCTGGCTGAAAAGCCGGAATGGTATGTTTACTTTTTTACTCCCGGCCAGTTTGTTAAAGAAAAAGATGATGGAAAAGCCAAAAAATGAAAAAACAGTGGAATTTTACACTCATTGAACTCCTGGTCGTGATTTCAATCATCGCTATTCTGGCCGGAATGCTCCTGCCGGCCTTGAACAAGGCTAGAATGGCGGCTTCCGGCAGTTCGTGCCTCAGCAATCTCAACCAGATTAAATTGATGATTGCTCAGTATACGATGGACTGCAAAGGGTACTACCCGCAGGCTGAACTTGCTCCGCTGTGGGGTGAGCCGGGCGGCTGGACCAACCAGCTCCGGATTACCGCGAAAGCAGAGAAAAAAATATTCAAATGTCCTGCCGAGAAAGACCGTGACTTCTCATATGCGCTTAATTGTCAGCAGATGTATAAAAAATATAGTGGATTCGGGGCATGGCATGAATCTGATTTCGCCAAATCCAGGACATCAGTCAGCCGGATTGTACTCATTGAGGAAACTGACAACAGAATTAATTTTGCCGTGACCGACAGCGATCAAGACAATTACACTCAGGAGACAACCCCTTCCAATCGGGACCGGCACAGCAGCTTCTCCATGCTGTTTGTCGATGGACACGGTGAAAGCGTTCAGTATTTTGATTCATCCAGAATGAGTTATTATACAGACAGGATGTCCCACTGGTATTCAGCCTACCCCAATTAATCAAATCATCTTTGCCGCGCATTGAAAGTAACAGGAATGCAACCGATGAAATACATCGAACCATTGTTCCGTCCGCCAGCCGAGGCGGACAGTTTGATTTTCCAGGCCGCCTACGGTTGTCCGCACAATACCTGCCGTTTTTGCGGCATGTATAAGACGGTCAAATACCGGGTGCGCGACCGGAATGAATTGATGCTGGAGATTGCCGGCGCCGGAAGGAAATATCCGGAAACACAACGCATTTTTCTGGCGGACGGGGACGTGATGATTTTCCCATTTGCGGAGCTGCGGGAGATACTGATTGAGCTGAACCGTCATTTTCCGTCACTCTCGCGGGTGAACATCTATGCCAACGGCAGTTCGATCATCGCGAAAACTCCGGAAGAGTTGCAGGAACTGCGCCGTCTGAAATTGAACACTTTATATGTCGGGCTGGAAAGCGGCGACCAGGAAATACTGGCGCTGGTCAACAAACAGGAAACCGTCCTGAATATGATTTCCGGTGTAAAGCTGGCCCAGGCATGCGGACTGAAATGTTCCGTCATGATCCTGCTCGGCTTGGGCGGACGGCAATATTCAGCAAGTCACTCCGTAAAGACCGCGGAGACGCTCAATGCCATGCAGCCGCGACTGCTGTCAGCATTGCGTTTTATCGAAGTTCCCGGCTGTTTTATGTATGACGCCTACCAGACGGTCACTGAATACGGCGCGGTCGGGGAACTCAAGGAAATTATCAGCAGCCTGGAACTGCACAAAACCGTTTTCCGCGCCAACCATACCTCAAATCCGGCTCCGCTGGCCGGACGCTTTCCCAACGACAAGCAGCAGCTCATTGCCGAGCTGGATTATCTGCTGGCCGGCCGCACCCTTGACCGTGAAGGTCCCGGCCGCCGGCCATTCTTCTTATAAAGCTGGAAGCCGTTGTTCCGGCTTCAGCCCATTCTGGCGCGGCGGTATTCCAGAGCAAACTGGCCGCCGTCGTAACCGGGGTCATCGCTGCGCAGATCGGTCAGAAATATTTTCTGTCCGTTGTTCAACCATGAAATACGGGCGGCCATGGCGGCCAGTTCCGGCTCCATAATTTCATTAATTCCGAGCGGCGCTTTATCAGTTTTGCCGGTAAGATACGGCAACACAGCCATCAGCAGACTGCGGTAAATCTGGGAAGTATCACCGGCTATCTGCCGGATATTCTTATCGGTAACGACTGTAATACTGAACGGCAGCCAGGCAGTTTTGCCGACAGTCATCAATACGATTCTGCCGTCATTCCATTGCAGCATGAGCTGTTTCTGATTACTGCTGCCTAGATACTGAACAGATTGAATTCCCGGGCCCATCAAACAGGAAACAATTGCATAGGCATGAATGCCGTAATTGAAATCATCAACCCCGATGGCGGTGTAGGCGGTATGGACTTTGCCGCGTTCCGCTTCCGGTATCGCCAGAAATTCGCCAACTTCTTTATTGAAACGCAGGCTGGAACCGCCGGTGACGCGCTTGCCCTGCTTCATCCAGTCCAGAAAAAGATTGGCATCTTTCATGTTTCCGGCAATGGGTTTGTCAATCAATACTGATTTTTCGGCGTCAACGAACGGTCTGGCCTGTTCGATATGGCGGTCCCAGTTGGTAGTGTGCAGAATGATTCCGTCAACCATACCAACCATGTCCTCGAGCTTTTCTACCGAGTGCGGAATGTTGAATTTTTTGCAGAATTCGGCGGCGAACCCGGCAGGCCTGGTTTCGCCGGAATCCCAGGCGGCGGTAATTTCGACGTCAACGATTTTATTAGCAGTCATGTCCCGGATGATCGGAACCCAGTTTTCCGGATGTGAAGTGCACAACCCGACAAGTCCAAGTTTAAAAGCCATTATTAACCTCTGTTGTTATTTATCTAGAGTGTTCAAGTAATTCGCCTTTGGAAACCGGCGATACGGTATCAATATAAGAATCTTTGCCGTAGCTGGATGATTTTTTCGAAGGGCGCATTTTTTCCAGCAGCACATTCGAAACGCTGCAGCCATTGGTTTTCAGCGTCAGAAAATCGCGTGTATAGCCGTAACCTTCATAATTGGTAAAAACATTTACGCTGATTGTTTCGCCCGGAGCTGCCTTGACCGGAATTACCTGTTTGAATGTATTTTTACCGGATAGCTGGCTTTCCAGAATTATTTCCGGATTTGGGCCGGCGGTATCCACTTTACAAGACAGGATGTACCAGCCGGCGATCACCGGGCAGACCGTTATATTATTTTCTCCCATCAGATTGACGACCTGCACCCCTGTATTGTCCGGACGTACCGATTCAGTTCCCGGTTTAACATTCAATGTCGCACTGACCGCCTTGGCGGTGATATCCCCCACCAGCGCATAGCCTTCTTCATTCGGGTGCAGGAATATCTTCTTTTCCCAGCCGTTTACCTGCCGGATCGGCGTTTCATATTCCACCCAGACTACCTTGTCTTTGGGGAATACTTTATCAAATTTTTCCCGCAATATTTTATTAGTGGCGCTGTTGCACTGATCGCGGAACGGATTATCGGTCGCACAGGGCAGGATTGAAGAGAGAAATACTTTCTCCACGCCTTTTTTCTTCAGCAGTTCATTGACAATCCTGATGATTTCTTCCGCTGTCTGTTTCGATTTGTCTTCAATAAGTTCAGCCTTTTTGACTCCGTTATTGTTGGTGCCGATCAAAACATTATAATAAGGACAGTCGGGGATATATTTCATCCGTGCCAGAATCAGCCCGGTGCTGTTGCCGCCTTCCCCGGCATGACTGTAGCCGAACATGGCGGTATGGGTGCCGACGAACGCCAGGTTCGGGAGCCGCGCCAGCAGCTCTTTCCGCCAGCAATCGCCTTTTTCGGCCCAGGTAATGCTGTCGCCGATCATGCACAGCGGTATCTGTCCGCTTTTGCCTGTCGCCGAATAATCAAAATTGGTGCACTGATTAGTATTTTTTGTTTGTTGATTTAATTTATGATTATCCATATTTTTTCCTGGAATAATTTTAGCGGTTTGAGTTTTTTCTGCCGGCGCGGTCAATTCCCATACCTGAAACCCGTTCCACGGCCCCCATATTCTGGATTCCGACTTGAAGTCCAGCACTGCCGTTCCAGCTATCCATTTGAAGCTGGAACCAGAAACAGTTTGCGGAACCTCTCTCGCGGCAGTGTCATTTATGACAACTGTTTTAACCTCTGGATTAATGATAAAATAATAAACGTTATTTGCCGTGGAAGTATTTTCATAGCTGAAGGCGATATCGTTATCACTGAAAGTGTAAATAATCTTTCCCAGTGAGCAGCTTCCGCTTATGATATTGCCCGGATCCTGCTTTATTTCTTTCAGCGGAGGCATCTCTTTCCCGCAAAGATAACTTCCGCCAGGAACTTTTGACTGTGCCAGAAATTCTTTGCCGTCAACTGTGATACTGTTGATATAGCCGTTCTTTGAAGTGACAGAATAGTTCGCGGTAACTGCTTTCCACTCGTTGCCGCTTATTTCCAGCTTGACTTCGGCGGATGCGGCCATGCCAATGGTCATTGTTGTAATTATCATTATCTGTTTCAGCGTATTCATCGGACCTCCTCAATTATATTTGATATAGTTGTTGCAGTCCATTAATGAGACATTTTAAGGATGATGCCCATTGCTTTGTCCGGATGATCAATCAGCAGATCGGCCGCCTTGCCGACTTCTTTCAACGGCATGCAGTGTGTAGTCATCGGATCGACAATCAAACGTTTTTCCGCAATCAGCTGGATGATTTCCCGCAGATTGCGCTGCGTGGTGAACTGCACGAACGCGGCAGGATAGTCCTTGCCGTATTCATATTCCAGATCTTTGTAGCCGGCACCTGTCCTTGAGGCTGCCCGGATGTCCAGATTGCCGGAATAAGCACCGCCGCCGACATTGATTTTACAACCGCCTACCAAGATGATCCGGCCCATGGCGTGGGTATCGGCGGACACTTTCATACAGGATTTTACGGATTCAAAAGCGACCGTGGCTTCGCCGCCGAAAGCAAAAATTGCGAAATCCGCACCATAAGGAGCAGCAAATTTTTTGGTTTCCTCAACGGCATTCTGAGTTTTGAAGTTTACAAAATTCTTGATGCCGCATTTCTTTGCCATTTTTATTCTGGAGGCAAAGCCTTCCCAGCCGATCACTCTTGCGCCGCTAAGTTGCGCCAGTTGTGCCGCCAGATTGCCGACAATACCCAGTCCGAGCACTATGCCATATTCTCCAAGTTCCGGAAGTGTCCGGCGGATGGCCTGCAATGAAGTAGCACCGAGACATGCATAAACGGCCTGTTCGTAAGTAACGCAATCGGGAATCGGCACAACCATGTTTACCGGGACGTTGGCATAATTGGCATGATGCGCTCCGCCGCCGCCCATAGCGGCAACCCGCATGCCTGACTTTAAACCTTTTACATCACCTTTGACCTTGATGATCTCGCCGGCGTTGGCATAACCGAAAACACAATCCGGTGCTTTCAAATTTGGGGTTGCACGGAGCGTTGCGACAGTGGACATTTCAGTTCCCGGGCTGATTAGGGACGCATGTACCTTTATTTGAACTTCATGTTCCTTGAGTTCCGCCAGCTTCTCAGTAATCATATTGACCTGGCCTTTGCCGGTCAGCACCGCAACTTGTCTTTTCAGCATTTTCATTATTCCTCTTCCTTTTTTATATTTTAGCACAAATAACTGTTCATTTAAATTACTATATAGCTAAAAAATTAAAAATCTTTAGCAGAAATAACCATAATTGTGTCAGGAATCGCTATCCAGTAATGCTTTTCATGGAATCAAATCTAAAAGAAAGCATTCAGATTAACACGTGCTTAATATTGGAATTTCCGTACTTGCATAAGCCAATTTTATGGAGTTGGTGAAGTGGTGTTGACAAAACACATTTTCGGATATATAATGTTTAGTAGGGTCTGCAAGAATTAAGAACACCTGATTGAAAGTGTTGACAAGATAAAAATAAAGGCAGATGCCGGGAAGGCGATCACATCAGTTGAAAGGTCGTATTAAATACTAAACTAATTGTGTTAAACATGGTTATTTGAAGAATCTGATCGCCTTCCTTCTTTTTAGACAGATATCCATTAGCGGCGTCAGCAGATTTTACATTATCATGTCCAAGCTATCCGCCGAAAATAATCTCCTTATAAAAACTGTCAGCCTGCTGTTTCCTCTGAAAGATTTTATATTTATGTTCTTCGCTTTGACCGGTGCGATTTATCTTGGCGGCGCCGGTGCGGTGATTATCGGCGGGCTTTACTGGAAACGCGGCACGGCCGAAGCGGCCTGGACCGCATTGATCCTCGGTACGGTGATGGCATTCGGCGGCATGCTGATTCAGAGTTACTGGGCGACCGGGCTGGCACCGGTGCTGCTGAAGTTCTGGCCTGACTGGCAGTGGGTTATTGCTCATAAGGCAAAATTCCCGCTGGACGGACAGAAAATTTATTTTTATGCCATGCTGGCAGCATCTTTGAGTTACGTTCTGGTGTCGCTGCTCGGCCCCAAACGCGTATTTGATATGGACAAAATGCTGCATTGCGGCAAATATGCAGTCAAGGATGACGTGGTAGAAGCCAAAGACGCGCTGAAAGTTAAACGCAAAACCTTCGGCGAACTCATCGGTGTATCCAGAGAGTTTTCCCGGTTTGAACGCTTTCTGTTCTGGGCGACATTCTGGTGGACCATGGCATGGTGGGGAATATTTGTTGTCGGTACTGTCATCAACATGTTTTTCAAAATTTCGGATAATGCATGGTCATGGTTCTGGTGGTTTAAACTCTGGCGGTTCAGCCTGATCCTGGGCACTGTCTGCACCGCCTGGATATTCTGCGGCGGAGTGCGCGACGCCTACCGGATGTTCCGCGACCTCAAAGCCGAAAGAATCGACAATGCTGACGACGGAACTGTCAAAAAATAATTAAAACTGAAGCCTGAAGATTATTAAATACTCTACTCTGCTAAAAATTTAAAAATAGAAGAGCAGGATTGGGGATTGGATTTTTTCGATCCGATTGCCTGACGATTGCCTGACGATTGCCTGACGATTGCCTGAATGAGGAGCAAAAAAAGCCAGCCGCAAGGCGCTAGTCCCGCAATCTGTGTTAAATTTTCAGCAGTATAGAGTATAAATATGGGTCTATCAGTAATGATCAGTTTCTGATTGCTTGAAAAAGATGATTTAGTGTTTATAGTTATTTTCAGATGCAATTTTAACAAAGGGGATAGAAAATGTCGAAGTTAGTAAAATCTCTCGGTATCGCGGTTGTGGCTTGCGGATGCGTGTTTTCAGCTTTCGGGCAGGACGCCGGAACAAACCTGCTAAAACAATGGAATCTATATGGAACTGAAGGCGGTACCGTTATTCAGGATGACGGAGTGATTGCCTGTGTGTGTAAAAGCGAAAAAGATTCCAGTGGCGTAACCCAAACCGTTACACTCGACCAGAAAGAAGCTAAAACCATAGAAATTTCTGCTGAAAGTAAAGCCGAAGATGCTTCCGGCGATCTGGATGCCGGCAATTACTCGATCTATCTTGATATCGCGCATCCTGACGGCACTTATACTTATGGCGTTACAGTGGCATTCAAGACCGGCACCCATGACTGGGAAAAGGCGTCATTGTCTTATACTCCAACCAAACCGATCAAGTCGCTGAGCTATTATCTGCTTTTCCGTAGTAAGACCGGCAAAGTATGGTTCAAGAATGGGGTTTTAATTCAAAAGTAATCACTAAGGAGTCGTTCAAAAATAACTGGCACTTTCTACTGGTCCTCCGGGGAACTTTCGGATCCGCCGCTTCGTTACAAAGCGCTACAGCTTTGCTCCTCACCGGCGAAGCCGGAATTTCTCCCGGATACCTCGGGATAAAAATGCCACTTCTTTCTTAACAACTCCTAACTGTTTTATTCAAGGCGGATTCCAAATTGGATTCCACCTTTTTACCGTCTCTCCGGCAGGCTGTTCAGTACAAATACAGGTACATCTTTTCAGGCAGCTTGAAAAAACTGATTTATTGTTTATAGTTACTTTCAACAATTTTACGCAGGGGGTAATAAATGTCAAAGTTAGTCAAGTCTCTCGGTATCGCGGTATTGGTTTGCGGATGCATGTTTTCCGTTCTTGGACAGGATGCAGAAACTAACCTGTTAAAACAATGGAATCTCTTTGGAACCAAAGGCAGCACGGTCATTCAGGATGACGGGGTAATCGCCTGCGAAAACAAAGGAGAAAAAGACGCCAGCGGAGTTGTGCAAAACGTTATACTCGATCAGACCGAAGCTAAAACTTTAGAAATATCCGGGGAAAGCAAAGCAGAAAATGCTTCCGGGGATCTGGATCGTAGTAACTATTCAATCTATCTGGATATTGCCCATACCGACGGCACCAAAACATACGGCGTAACTGTGGCATTCAAGACCGGCACCCACGACTGGGAAAAAGTGTCATTATCCTATACCCCGACCAAGCCGATCAAGTCCTTGAGCTATCTTATGCTCTTCCGTAACAAGACCGGTAAAGTCTGGTTCAAGAATGGGGTTTTAATTCAAAAGTAATTTCTGACTGTTTTACTCAAGGCGGATTCCAAATTGGACTCCGCCTTTTTTATGCATTTTTCACTTTATCCAGCGCTGAAATTTGCAAAGTACCTTTTCCCAGATTTGTGATGCGGCTATGACATTGTCTTCAGGAGTGAACTCTCCGTACTCCTTCACTTTGAACACAGCTGCGATGAAAACATTCATCCAGAGAAACTGGTTGCTGCCGAGCTCGTCAAGTGTTTTGCAGAATGAAGCCATATCGCGGACTTGATTAAGCACCTTGATCGCCATCACCGCCCGCCTGGCCTTTGTCACCCGCATCGCGCCGGTTTTAACGTCGAAAGACAGGGTATAACAATCCATTGACGGCAGCTCCACCTGCGGATCGAACAGGCCGGGATCATCAACGTACCCGCCTTCAATAACCACTTCAATCACGACCTGCTGATTTGCCGCGTCTTTGATTGCGTCCGCCACTTTTCCGTTGCGGCAGTCTTCGATAAAATCATGCCATGCCCATTTATCAGTCATAATCAGCCGCCCGCCCTTTTTTGACGAATAAACCGCACTCAGCGTCGGATCAAGTCCTTTGGACAAATACAACCCGCAGGAAATGGCATCCCTGACTTTCTCATCCCAGCTAAAACCGAATTTGCCGAATTTAAAAAACGGCAGTTCATTGGAAGGAACCAGCCACCACGAAGTCATTGTCGGCTGGAAGTGATTGTATGGCCGCCGGATCAACCGGCCGGCGGCCTGGGGCAGGACGGCCTCAATTGCTTCGCACAATTTCCGCGGCGACTTGTTTTCACAGTAAAGCGTATTCATATATTTCCGGAAATTCTCCGTTAATTCCTTTTCATTGAGCAATAAATCCTTATCAAATCACATAAACAAAGCTTCCGCTACTTGCAAAGTAGCACTTTCCTTTATATAATGTAATCAATTATATTCATAACCCAAGTGGTTTTTAAGGATAATGAGATTTAAAAGAGCTGAAAAAATTGATCTGCGCGACAGATTTACTGAAACATTGACTGCCTTTCCGGGCAACGGTGAAGAGAAGCGGAGCCTGAACCCATTGAAGTGGGTTCTGTTTTTCTTTAAAACATATATTAATAAGCCGTTTTTTTACACGGCTCTTGCGGTTTATGTGCTGCTGGCGTTATTTTTCAATTATCTGCTTGACCAGACTTACAACGAGAAGAAAATCATTTACCTGGACAGCCAGGCGCAGATTGCCGATCATTCATTTAACGTTCTGTATAAATCATATTGCAATCTGTCCCGATTTATCTATTATGAAATCGTAGGACGTGAAGATGTACTTCAACTGCTTGACCGGGCATGGAAAGCCGATCCCAAAACACAGGATATGCTGCGCCGGCAGATAATACAAAAACTGAATATCACTTACCGCCATTTTCTGGAAAAAAATTTAAGCCAGTTTCAATTTCATTTTCCTGACAATACCTCTTTTGTCAGTTTAAACCAGCCGGAGAAGTTTGGCGATGACATGAGCGGAATCCGCTATTCGGTAGCATGCGCCAACCGGACGGAGAAAGAAATATACGGCTTCGAACATGACTTTTCCGCGTCCGGATTCCGATCTGTTTTCCCGATCCGGTATAACAACCGGCACATTGGCGTTTTTGATATCGGATTCAAATTTGAAGCATTGGAAAATATTCTGAATTACGAGTTTGGCGGCGATGATGTTATGCTGGTACACCTGGATGATGAAATCAGAAATAAAGCCGTATTCAAGGACGTGTTTAAAAATTACATTTCTTCCACGATTCTGCCGGATTATTATTATGTAAAGTCTCCAAGAAGCTCATTTTTTGAAATAAAAAAGACGATCTCAAGCTCAGATATCAGCAAAATCAGGAAAGAAATCAAAACAAACAAGCCGTTTTGCGTCTATTCCGAATTTAATGAAGAAACTTACCTCTGGGCATTTGTTCCGGTATTTGATGCCAAAAACAACAAGACTGCATATATAATCAGTTGCCGGAAAGATGAAACTATTCATTCCTTTAAAACATCGAGTCTCTTTTTTACCTTGTTGATTCAGATCGGAATTTTCCTGATCTTTGTCTATTTTGTCCGGAGTAATGAATTGAAGACCCGGCTGCAATCGGAAATGAAGAAAGTTGAACTGGCGGCCAGGTCCAAATCGTTATTCCTGGCGTCAATGAGTCACGAGATCCGTACCCCGATGAACGGGATTCTGGGAATTTCCGAACTGCTGGAGGAGTCGCCACTTGACGAAAAACAGCGCAAATATGTGGAAATGATCCGCAACAGCGGCTGCTCACTGCTGACAATCATCAACGATATTCTGGATTTCTCGAAAATTGAATCTGGAAAAATGTCTTTGGAATCTCACGAAATGGATGTTGAAAGATGTGTGGATTCTTGTTTTTCGCTGCTCCAATACAGTGCACAGGCCAAAAAACTCGATTTGCGTTTTGAAATTCCGCCTCATGTTCCGCGGAAGATTATTTCTGATACGGTAAGATTACGTCAAATTCTGTTGAACCTGCTCAGCAATGCCATCAAGTTTACAGATGCCGGCGAGATCTGCCTCGCGGTTAGCGCTGTTCCAATCCCGGATTCGGAAGAGATTTTCATGGAATTCGCGGTAAAAGATACCGGCATCGGTATTGACAGTAAAGTATTAAACAGACTATTTATGGCATTTGAGCAGGGGGACGCCTCCTCTACCCGCCGCTTCGGCGGGACCGGACTGGGACTGGCGATCACTAAACGCCTGACAGCATTGATGGGCGGCGACGTCCGCGTGGTCAGCACTTTGGGAAAAGGCTCCACCTTCACCGCCTCCATCCGGACAATTCCGGTGAAAGCTGTTGACGAATCAACCAAAACCGTCAAGAGTTATGGTTCGCCGGTCATGAATGTGCTTAAGGAAGAGCTCAAAGATCTGCGGGTACTGCTGGTGGAAGATGACAGAATTAATCAGGCAGTCACTCTGACCATGCTGGAAAGCGTGGGTATCATTATCACTCTGGACAGAAAGCCCTGGATAAATTGCAGAGCAATCAATATGATATAATTCTAATGGACTGCATGATGCCCGTAATGGACGGTTTTACCGCCACCCGGGAAATCGTCAGAATATTCGGTTCAAATCACCCGCCGATCATTGCCCTTACCGCCAATGCCATGTCCGGGGACCGGGAACACTGCCTGAAATACGGCATGAATGATTTTCTGTCAAAACCGATCTCCAAAGCCAAATTGCTCGAAGCCATCCGGAAATGGAATCCCCGCCACAGAACTTCTAAAGCTTAATTGTTATAAGCAAACCTTCGCAATCTATACTCTGCACGGCTGAAAATTTAACATAGATTGCGAAGATTTCGAGAATTGGTTCGTATTCTGAGAGGCTGTCGATACCCTGGTATCGACAGCGCCCGAAGAGTGCGAATCCAAACTAGAAGATCGCAATCCCGCAATTGCGGGACTAGCGTCTTGCGGCTGTCTTTTTCCCTTCTTCATGCGATATTCATATCACCTGTCAGTCGGATCGAAAAAATCCAATCCACAATCCTGCTCGTCTATTCTTAAATTTTCAGCCGTTTAGAGTATAATTGCGTTGCATAAACAGTGTCTCCCGCGGCGGCGTGATCCTCAAAAAGGACACTGGCAGTGGATTTTTCCAGTATTCTGTCAAAAATATTGCTTTTCAAATTTTGATTTACTGCCGTCAGCTTTATATTTAAGAACAGCATATTTAAATATTACGTTGAAAGGAAAGATATGGAAGACGCTTATAAATACAAACGGGTGTTGATCAAATTGAGCGGGGAGGCCCTTAAAGGCGACAGTCCGACCGGCTTTTCCGGGCCGGCGGTAACCAGAATCGTGGAATTGATTAAAAGCGTGATCGACAACGGCATTGAAGTGGCGCTGGTGATCGGAGCCGGCAATCTGTGGCGCGGGATTAACGGTTCGAATCGCGGCATGGACCGCGTGACTGCCGACTATATGGGCATGCTGGCGACGGTAATGAATGCATTGTGCATGAAAGACGCGTTTGACGCGGCGGGAGTCAGTGCGGAAGTGCAGACATCGATCCCGATGGAGCCGGTCGCGCCGCGCTACAACCGTGCCGCCGCGATTGCCGCGCTGGAATCCGGCAAAGTAGTGATTTTCGCCGGCGGGACCGGCAGTCCGTTTTTCACTACAGACACAACCGCAGTGCTCCGTGCGCTGGAGACCGACTGTGAAGCTGTATTGAAAGCGACTAAAGTTGACGGCATCTACACTGCTGACCCGATGAAAGACCCGGATGCGGTAAGATATGAAGAGATCACTTATGAGGAAGCTTTAAGCAAGCAGTTGAAGATTATGGATTCGACGGCTTTCGCGATGTGCAGTGACAGTAATCTGCCGATTATCGTGTTTAACTTTTCCGATCCGGAAAATCTGGATAAAGTATTGCAGGGCAATACCAGCATGGCAACGATAGTCGGACGCTGACAGTTAACAGTTAAAAGGATCAAAAACCAGTGATGAAAATTCATCCGACCGCAGCAATATCACCGGAAGCCAAAATCGGGCAGAACGTCGAGATCGGTCCGTTCAGCGTGATCGAGGATCATGTGGAGATCGGCAATGACTGTTACATTGATGCCCATGTCAAGGTTGCCCGCTACACTAAAGTCGGGCCCGGCTGCCGCTTTTATTTCGGCGCGTTGATCGGCGAGGAACCGCAGGACCACAGATTCAAAGCAGGCGTGGTTTCATACACTGAGATCGGAACGGAAACAGTTATCCGGGAATATGTGACGATTCACCGTTCGCCGTTTGAGAATCAGAAGACGGTTATCGGCAGCCATACGCTGTTGATGGCGTTTGTCCACGTCGGTCATGACGCCTGTATCGGCAATCACGTCACAGTGGCAAACCATACCGCGATTTCCGGCCATGTGCATATCGAGGACGGCGCGGTGCTGAGCGGTTATGTGCTGATTCATCAGTTCTGCCGGATCGGCAGTCTGGCGATGGTCGGCGGCAGAACGATCATCACCCAGGATATTCCGCCGTACTGCATGCTGGCGGAAAACAACTGCATCTGCGGTCCGAACACTGTCGGGCTGCGCCGGGCGGGCCTGCCGCCGGAACGCCGGGCGGCCATTCGCCGGGCAATTAAAATCTATTTTTTTAGAGGCTTGAACTCGAAGAACGCATTTGCGGAAATAGCTAAGCAGGAAACCACGCCGGAAGTATCGCAATTCGTCGAATTTATCAGCGGGACTGCGCGTGGTATCATGAATGGCGACCAGAATGTGGTTTCTCAGAAAGACGCCGCAGAAAATCCCGAAGATATCTGAACTTTTATACTGCCGCCGGCAACCGGATAGTGAAAGCGCTGCCTTTGCCGACCGTGCTTTGCACTTCGGCGGAACCTTTGTGCAATTGGGCAATATGTTTAACGATGGCCAGTCCCAGGCCTGTTCCGCCAAGTTTCCTGCTGCGTGCTTTATCCACCCGGTAAAAGCGTTCAAAAAGTCTTGCCAGATGTTCCTGGGCGATTCCGCAGCCGTCATCGGATACGCGGATGAAAACGTCCTTGCCGGAAGCAAGAACGCTGACCTGGATTTCAGTTCCCGCCAGATTGTATTTAATGGCATTGTCAATCAAGTTTATAATCGCCTGTTCAAGCAGTTGAGCATCGCCTTTGACTTTAAAATCACCTGCCGGTTCTGTCAGTTTCAAGGAGATATTTTTTGAGTTGGCACGTTCTTTGCAGAGTTCGACCGCCCCGGTCACCGGGCCGGCAATTTTAATCAGTCCGAAGTCCATTTCCTCACTGCTGGTTTTGCGTTCAAGTTCAGACAGGCTGAGGATGTCCCTGACCAGGGCGTTCAGCCGGTCGGAATGACGGGAGATGATGTCCATGAACTTGGCGGCGCTTTCCGGTTCATTGATAGCGCCTTCCTGCAATGTTTCGACCGCCCCTTTGAGCGCGGTAAGCGGGGTTTTTATCTCATGAGAGACATCGGCGATAAAATCCCGGCGGAAGTTTTCGAGCTTTTTAATTCGGGTAAAATCCGAAAGCACAATCAGCACGGCGCTGATATGATCGCCGTCCATCCGGATAACGGTTCCCTTGATCCGGATATGACGTTCCATTGTGCCGTAGAAAGTAAATTCGCTTTCAATCGGCTTTTTTTCCTTGATAATCTGTTCAAGAAACGCTTGCAGTTCGGTGTTCCTGACCACTCCGTAGAAGGACAGTCCGACCACATCGGCAGGCAGGTCGAAAATCTTATATGCCGCCGGATTGATATCCAGAATAATCCCTTTCAAATCAACCGCAATCACCCCTTCGGTCATACTGGCGAACATGGCGTCGCGCTCGTTTTTCTCGTTCGTTATCTGAGCAATGCGGAATTTAAGCTGCTCCGCCATATTGTTCATAGACAGCGCCAGTTCGCGGATAGAGCCGCCTGCCGGGATCGGCAGTTTTACATTCAGGTTGCCTGATGCGATCTGAGCGGCGCTTATGCGCATCTGTTCAATCGGCCGTGCCAGACGGCGCACAATAATGATGCTGAACGCGGCAACAAACCCGGTTACAAGAATGAAAGCCAGCGTAATCTGCCGCTCAGCGGCAGCAATCGCTTCATCAACTGATTTAAAGGAAACCGCTGTGCGCAGTACATAATTTTTCCCGTTTTCCGCGTTGACGGGAATAGCGGAGTAAATCAATCGCTGACTCAGCGTGGTGCTGTAGCGGGTAACAACTGAAGGGGTTCCGTTCATCGCTTGAATTACCTCCGGCCTTTTGGCGTGGTTGGCCATATTGTCCGCATCTCTGGAGGAATCATGCAGGACTTTGCCGTCCTGGTCGATTATGGTAATCCGGGTATTGCTCTCTTTGGAAACAGCATCACAGAACTGGTTCAGCAATGCATAATTCTTATCCGCAAGAAGTCTTTTAATCTCATACGACAGGAACTTTGTCCTGACCAGCAAACCATCCTGAACACGGTCCAGATAGACTTTTTCAATACAGTCTGACTGGTACCAGATGACTCCCAGCAAAAGACATACAACAGAAATTATAATTACCGGGAAATAATGAAACAGATCATTCTTCATTAATATCTTTCCGATTCATTTAAAAATCTTCATTGAAACGATAACCGACGCCTCTGACAGTTTCAATGGCGTTGCCGGCATTACCAAGTTTTTTCCTCAACCCGACAATTTGAACGTCAATAGACCTTTCAGTAACCGGATAATCATCACCTTTCACCGCATTGACAATCTGGTTTCTGGTATACACCCAGCCCGGCCTCCGCGCCAGCATATAAAGGATCTCAAATTCGGAAAAAGTCAAGACCAGCGGTTTGCCGGAAAGAGTGGCTTCGCGCTTGCCGCGGTTAATCAGCAGCACGCCGCGCTTGATGATATCGCGGACTTCATCGTCGCTGTTGTCGCGGCAGCGGCGAAGCACGGATTTGATTCTGGCAACCAGCACTTTGGGACTGAACGGTTTCGTAACATAGTCGTCAGCGCCCATTTCCAGGCCGATGATGATATCGGTTTCTTCGCTTTTCGCGGTAAGCATTACAATCGGAATTTTGGCGGTTTCGGCATTGCTCTTAAGATTGCGGCAGACGGAAAGCCCGTCCATCCCCGGCAGCATCAAGTCCAGCAGCACGACATCAGGAGCGAAAGTCGAGACCATCTTCAGCCCGTCTTCTCCGGAATCCGCGATTTTCAGGTTGTCATAGCCTTCTTTTTTTAAATTATAAGTAATCAGCTCCTGAATGTCCTCTTCATCTTCGATTATCAGAATTTTCTCTTTTGCCATGTTATTCTCCCATGCATATTTTTGATCTTCTAAAAATTAATATAATGTTAAATTCTTAGAAACAGGTAAGCCAATTGTTAGAAAAACATTAAATTTGCACAAATTCTTCAAACTGTCCGCCTTTTTCCTTGTGTTTGATATTGACGGCCAATAAACGTTAGGATATAGTTAAAATGCACTAAATTGTTAATATTTGCAATCAGGAGTTGAATAAATGAGTATTTTCGCAACAAAAAGCGGCGAAACGCTGGCCATCAGCGATAATGAGCTGCGTCAACTGATAAAAGAAACTTTGGACAAGGCGGGCGGCAGCTTTAAGAAAGTGTTGCTGATTCCTCCGGACATCACCCGTGCTAATTCTTATGCCGGACCGATCACAGCCATGATCTATGAAATGCTCGCCGGCAAATGTCAGATGGACATTATTCCCGCGCTTGGCACTCATGCGCCGATGCCGGAACATGAACTCCGGGCAATGTTCGGCCCGAATATCCCGCTGAGCTGTTTCAAAGTCCACGACTGGCGGAACGATGTGGTAAAAAAAGGCACTGTCCCCGGTTCTCTGTTGAAAGAATGGTCCGAAGGCAAAGTTGATTACAGCGTCAACGTGGAAGTCAATAAAATTCTGTTCGAAGGCTATGACCTGATCCTGTCTATCGGACAGGTTGTCCCGCATGAAGTCGTCGGCATGGCCAACTACACCAAGAACATCGTGGTCGGAGTCGGCGGTGCAGACACCATCAATAAATCCCACTTCCTCGGCGCGGCGTACAACATGGAACGGATCATGGGCCAGGCGGACTCGCCGGTGCGCAAACTGTTCAACTGCGCCGTCAATGAATTTCTCGGCGATCTGCCGATTGTCTACATGCTGACCGTCATGGCCAGAGGCAGCGTCTCCGGCAAAATGGAAATGCGCGGATTTTTCAGCGGCGATGATGAAAAAGCCTTTCTGGCGGCGTGCAAACTCAGCCAGCAGACCAACCTGCTGCTGCTGGACAAACCGCTGAAAAAAGTCGTGGTCTATCTGGACCCGGAAGAATTCAAAAGCACCTGGCTGGGCAACAAGTCGGTTTACCGCACCCGTATGGCAATCGCTGACGGCGGCGAACTGATCGTCCTGGCCCCCGCCCTGAAAGAATTCGGCGAAGACAAAGAGATTGACCGCCTCATCCGGAAATACGGCTATCACGGCACCCCTGCAACACTTAAAGCGGTAAAGGAAAATGAGGAACTGCGCAACAACCTCAGCGCGGCGGCACACCTCATTCACGGTTCGTCGGAAGGCCGTTTCCGCATCATCTACTGCCCCGGCCCCAAAATGTCCAGACAGGAGATCGAAGGTGCCGGATTCGAGTATGCCGATCTGAATGAAACCATGGAACAATACCAGGTGGTAACGCTTAAAGACGGATTCAACTCGGTCAACGGCGAAGATATCTTCTACATCAGCAACCCCGCCCTCGGCCTGTGGGCGCTGAAAGAAAAATTCGTCTGATCCTGCCCCCTCTAGTTTTATACTCTGCACTGTTGAAAATTTAACATATCTGCCGGAGAGAAATCTCCGGCTTTTTTATTCTGGACATGTTGCACAATTTGGACAGCCCTGAACAGCCGGAAGCCAGAAGTCAGAATAAATCAGGACAAATTGATTCCGGACACCCGACTCCGATACTTTGGAGACCCGTTGAGCACAGCCGTTTTCAGCTTTGCAATCATTTTGGACTAGGTCTAACCACAGAGTCACAAAGGCACAGAGAAATACTATTCTTTGTTTTATAACAGCCACTCCGACACTTTAGAGAGTCGTTGAACAGAACGTGTTTCAGATTTTATAAGATTTTCAAACAACTCTAACGACAACCGGTTAAGGTTGCCGTTAACTAAATTCTCCCGCGCCTGCGGGATCATTTGGGGCATTCTGGACAGACTCCTGCATTCTGTTTTCACAACTTTAGAACTCTAGAACTTTAGAATTTTAGAACTTACACT
>CAIPAT010000094.1 GCA_903863035.1 uncultured Lentisphaeria bacterium | reverse complement strand
TTGACAAGTCTCGCGAAATATCCCGAAGTGATTTTGGGAATTGCCGGTAAGGCGCATACCTGAAGGTATGTAACGAACCGGCAAACACAAAGGCATTCGGGAGAAGCGCGAAGATGTAAAGGTTATTTCTTTACGGCTCCTTAACTGAATTATTGATTGAATTTATCAGGAGTAAATGGAGAAGGTTGGAGAAATGCAACTTAAAAATCATTCATTAATCAAAAATATCAACCGGACAAAAATCTTGAATGCAATCCGGCAGAACAAGCCGATTGCCCGTTCACAGATTGCCGGGAAAACTGATCTGGATAAAAAGAGCATTACAAATTTTGTGACAGAGCTGCTCAATGAAGGCCTGATTGAAGAAACCGGCAAGAAAGACAATGTGTCCGGACGCCCTTTCACGATGCTGGAATTCCGGGAAAAATATGTGATGGGCATCTATATCGCTCCGCACTTCTCCCGCGGTGTGCTGATGGACCTTTACGGCAGAATCGAGGCCTCGCATGAAGAGGAATATCCTTTCTATTCCGGACTGGATATAATTACCGGCGCGGTGAAAAATATTTACAAGACATTGTCCTCCAGAAAGCAGCCTTTTTACGGCGTCGGCATCTGCATGCCGGGTATTCTTGATCTGGAAAACGGCACCGTCATGGAGTCGGTCAATATTCCGGCATTCAACGGTATTAACTTCCGCAATGTTTTTTCTGAATTCATCCATCTGCCATTGTATTTCGAGGAGGAATCCAGTTCCATTGCGCTGGCTGAAAAATGGTTCGGCATCGGGCGCAACTACAATGATTTTGTATGTGTCGAAGTTTCCGGCGGTATCGGCGCCGGTATTGTAAATAACCGCTGTCTTTATAAAGGCGCCGGACAGTATGCCGGTGAAATCGGCCATGTGGCAATTGAACCCGGCGGCAAGAAATGCCGCTGCGGCAATCGCGGCTGCCTGGAAGCTTACGCTTCGGAAAAAACTATTCTTGAACATATTAACGCGATCTGCGACAACCCGATTGATCGGCTTTGTTATTTCAGACAGGGCATGATTCCGCAGAAAAAATACAATGAGCTGCTGGCGGAAACCGGGAAGTGCCTGGGAATGGGACTGTCGGCGGTAGTCAATATTCTATGTCCAAAAGTCTTTATTCTTACCGGCTCGGTAGTAAATTTCTTCGGCGAACCGCTGATTGCCCATATTAAGGGCGAAATGAAAAAACACTGCCTGTCCGGCAGCTATGAAAAAACCGAAATTTACATTTCAAAACTGGAATTAGTCGATGCCATCGGCGCCGCCACGCTTCCACTCTCCACACTCTTCGAAATTCCCGGGTATTTCTGCGTTTAACTGAACTCCTGCTGTCTCATTTCCTGATAATGTCGCCGGGTTTGCGGCGAATGGAGAAGCCGAAGTGCCCGAGACATTCACCGATATTGTAATAATGCCCGTGCGCAAAAGCCAGCAGCCCGTCCTGCTCCAGGTCAAATCTGCCGCCGGCGTCAATCAAATGCTCCGACGCCTGCACCGCCACCACTTCGGCCAGAAACAGGTGGTGAGCTCCGAGTTCGAGAATCTGTGTCACCTTGCATTCCAGCGCCAGCGGACACTCTGCGACAACGGGAACGGCGATCTTGCTGCCGGGCATCGGCGTAAGTCCGCTCGCGGCAAATTTATCATGATCCCGTCCGGAAACCACGCCGCACCAGTCGACGGTTTTGACCATTTTCGCCGTAGGGAGATTGATTGAGAATTCCCCGGTGGCTTTGATGATCGCATATGAATAGCGTTCCGGGCGGACGGCGATAGAGACCATCGGCGGCTTGCTGCAGACGACGCCTGCCCACGCAATCGTGATCAGATTCGGTTTCCATCCGCCGGCGCCGCCGCACGCCACCAGCACCGCCGGTACCGGGGCAAGCTGCGTGCTGCCCGGCCAGACGACTTTTTTTATAACGTTTTTTTCAGCTTCGCTCATATAATAAACCTGCATAAATTATAACATAATGTTTTAGGATCCGTAAAGAAATAACCTTTACATCTTCGCGCTTCTCCCGAATGCCTTTGTGTTTGCCGGTTTGTTACATACCTTCAGGTATGCGCCTTACCGGCAATTCCCAAAATCACTTCGGGATATTTCGCGGGACTGATCAAGTTTATTTCCTGACAGCTCCTTAACATAATCCGCTTTGCCGGTTTTTGACATAAAGAATGCGATTTTTACGCACATTTCTGATCGGGCATATTTGCTCTGCCACTTGCGGAGAAGTACGTTAATAATAAAAAAAAGGGCAATTATGAAAAAAATTCTTATCACCGGGGCAAACGGCTTTTTTGCTTCCAGGTTTATTGATTTTTATAAGACCAGGTACGCTGTAACCGGAATTACCCGCCGTCAGCTGGATATAACCGATCTCAAGCAGACAGTTAAGGTTATTAAAGAAAACAATCCGGATTACATCGTGCATGCCGCGGCCATTTCGGATACGGCAATGTGCCAGAACAACCCGGAACTGTCGCAGTCGGTAAATGTTGATGGAGCAGTAAATGTCGCCAGAGCGGCGGCGGCCTGCAACGCCGGGCTTATATTTCTAAGTTCAGATCAGGTTTACATCGGCAATACAGGGCGGGGGCCGTATAAAGAAGATGATGAGGTCAATCCATACAACGTTTACGGCAGGCATAAACTGAATGCCGAAGCCGGCATCCTGGAACTGATGCCGCAGGCGATCGCGCTGAGGATTACCTGGCTGTTCGGTCTGCCGGAACGCAATAAGAAAATAAATTCAAATCTGGTCTGGAATATCGTAAAATCAGTAATGAATAATCAGCCCGCAACTTTTCCTGCAACCGACCATCGCGGCGTCACCTATGTTTATGAGCTGATCGAAAACATTGAAAAGATGTTTCAGCTGCCGGGCGGAATCTACAATGCGGGCAGCGAAAATGATTTAAATGTTTATGAACTTGCCGCGGCAGTGCTTAAAGCAATGGGGCTTGAAAACCGGATTGAGTCGCTGCTGCTGAAAGAGCATCGTGACAAGCCGCGAGATTTAAGAATAAACAATCAGAAGTTGAAAGCTGACGGCATAGCCTTTTCATCCTCTGAAGAAGCAATTAATAAATGCATTGCAGATTTTTCCTTCAGCATGAATTAACCTGTTTCCCGCCAGTCTGCCTTGATTTTCCGCGGCATTTATAAAAAAGTTATTTTTTTTTGCGGATACCTATTGACTTTTAATCATACATCCATGTATGATTATTAACAGTCAGTAAAATTACAGGTGAATGCTATGCGGGATCCGGTTAGAAGATTGAAACTATATGAAGCGATGAAGTCGGATATTGTCTCTGGCGTCTACTTGTCCGGCGGATTTATGCCGAATGAGTTTGAACTGGCAGTAAAATATGGTTATTCCCGCGATACAGTGCGCTCGGCGCTGGCGATGCTCGAAGATGACAAACTGGTCGAACTGCTTAAAGGCAAGGGACGCCGGATATGTCCGGCCAATGTTGAAAAAGCCAAAGTGCCACTGACTTTCCTGCTGCCATGCCCGGATTTTCTCTGCGAAACGGCTTCTTTTGTGAATGCACAAATGACCCGCAGAATGTTGAAGGGAGTATCACAGGTTGCGTTTGAATATGACTGCCGGGTGGAAACCGTGCCAGTATCGCCGACCAATAATGCGCACGAGATTGACTGGCGAAAACTGAATTTCGTCAATGCTGACAGTCGGCTGGTGGTGAACGGCTACTGGTATCGTGACCTTTTTCCGCTGCTGATGGAACGCGGCTGCAAAATGGCTTTTATTGAAGACCAGGCTCCTGAACTGAATGATTATAAAAATTACGTCAAAGAATGGTTCTTACTGAGTATGGATCGGTTAAGCACGATGGAGTCAGCAGTAAAATTCCTGGCAGAATGTGGCTGCCGCCGGATTGCGCTGGCACACAACTACATCGCAGAAAAAGATCATCCTGTTTTGCATGGTTATAAATCAGGACTGGCAAAATACGGACTTCGTTATATCGCATGGCATGACACTTTAATGGCCAAAGATGATTCTGTTAGAGAAATTATCGGCAATTTCTATAAGAAAAATAATTTTGATGGATTATTGCTTGACCCAATGTTGATTTTCAGGATACAGCCTCGGCATTCGGTCCATCAATATTTGGGCCTGCCGGCGAATGTGAAAATCATAACAACGAGAGAAATCAGTTACAATCAAATGGTCTTTCCGTCACTGACAAGTATGGATTTTCAGTATGAAGAGATCGGCATGGTTGCTGCGCAACATCTGCTGGAAGAGAAATTCATTGCGGGACAGCAATTGTTCAGTGCCAAGGTCATCAAGCGTGAATCGACGATGCTAGAGTCAGATCAATTGTCTTTAATAACAACTTAAAAACAGAAGGAATACTTAATCATGAACCAGAATACAAACAATATAATAAAAAAGGAACAAATCATGAAAAATCATAAATCGGATTTTACACTCATAGAACGTGTGTCCAGGTAAGGTATCACTAAACTAGACGAATGAAATGTTTCGTCCATACCAATTGTCCATTTCAGGTATGTAGCCTAATCACTAGCCACTGGCTAACGCGTGAGGATAAAGTTGCGAG
>CAIPAT010000093.1 GCA_903863035.1 uncultured Lentisphaeria bacterium | reverse complement strand
TTTTTTTTAAAAGGATGATGCTTACAATGACTATAGAATGGCACGGATCTCCCAGCCTGACAGAAGGTGGTCACAACCGAACGCGGGCCACTAATGAGGTTGGTTGTGCGGGGGTGCGTTAAAAACTGCCCTAACGCCGTGAGAACATCGTCAGAGATCGCCTGCCGTTCCTGCGTAGATAAACGGCAAGAGATGGACAGTTTTTCCCACAATTCATCGGCAAATGAATTGCCCGAAGCTTGTTTTCCATATACCTGTTCTAAGTTAATGACGCTGCCTTTCGGCTTATCGAAACGCGAAAGCATATACTGTTCGCGCAGTTGAATTTCCGAATAGGTGCGGTTATACGTTGAGACTACCAGACCGATTGGCAGGTTATCTTGTTGGAAGATTGGGAAAATCAGGTCTTTGAGTTCCGAGAAGTTTTTTGCAATGTCTGGGTTCGAATTGGTAAATAATTCGAATTCGTCGGGAATCAGGAGCAAACCTTTATATCCGGCTTCTAATGCTAATGAAATCGCGACTTTCAGATAATCCAATAACCCATTGGCCGAGACCACATCAGAGAGCCGCCCGTCCGCTCGTAACGAAAGAATCGTTTGTTTGGCCGCGTCTTGGGAGATGCCGCGTTCTTTACTAATTTTATTCGCGATTTCTTCTACATTGCTTTGAGTTAAACGGTCATACGCCTGTTGCAGAGTTGTGATCAGATCTGGTCTGGTTGATTTCAATTTGTAACACATCCAGCCATGTGTGGCAACGAGCATATCGGCAATGCTATCCCACATGAACGGCGGCACCGCAATAATCTCCCGTTTTTCAGCATAGTCCCATAATGCCGCTGCCGTAGAAGTTTTCCCATAGCCTGTTTCTGCAAAGATCAAGCCTGTCGCCGATTTCCCGCGTTCGAGATTGGTAATGATTTTCTCCCATTTATCGTTTAAATCTGCCATCGCGACATGCGTAGCCACATGCCCTAAAAAACGTTTCTGCCATTTCTGCGGCTCATCTGCTAAATCACGGGCGCGTGGAGTGTCAATAACTGGTGATTTCTGAATAATTAGCTCTAAACCCATACGTTTTCCTTTTTTTCACTATTTGGCAGAATGATGTTTTTAAGCATCATCCACAGGCCAGTTTGCTGAAAATGATATTGATCTGGTAGTTCAAAGGTCGATATTCCAAGTTCTTTGTGAACATTCTTTTGGAATTGTTCTGCATCCTCAGTTGTTAACGATAGATTTACCTTTCTTACAGCATCGTTAATCGGTTTTCTGGTAATCAAAATAACTGTAGCTGCCCCTGCCCAAAGCACATCACCAAAAATCAACCGCGCAGATTTTCTTTCCTGGGGAGCATTGTCAAAAATCACCACGGAGTTTGGGCTGAACTCAAACGCTTTATAATTTTTGATTGAACAGGCATATAACCCTTCCGCCTGATAATCCAAACAATGCGCCACAAATGTTTTACCAACTCCAGAGTTGCCCCATAAATTAATCCTTTGTTCGCGGTCATGCACAAGTGCCAGAATTGACTGAATAGCTTTCTTCTGCGATGCAGTCAAAGAATCTTGCTGTTGGGCTAATGCCAACAATTTGTAATGATAGGAAGACCATAACATAACTTATCCTAAAAAATCCTGTAATTCAGGTTCACGAGCCATCACAATGTACATATCCCATTGTTTTTGCAAAGAAATATAGGAAACCATCCGTAACGCGTTATCCAACATCATGTCAAACGCGGTCATTTCAATCAAACAGCAAGAACACACTCGTTGCCTTTGCGGTTCATCTATTTTTACCAAATCGCCAT
>CAIPAT010000092.1 GCA_903863035.1 uncultured Lentisphaeria bacterium | reverse complement strand
CGCCTGCGGGATTGCGATCTTTTGAGTTTGGATTCGCACTCTTCGAGATTTTCGATACCCCGGTATCGGCAGTCTCTCAGAATACGAACCAATTCTCAAAATCTTCGCAATCTATAGTTTAATTTTCAGCAGTGCAGAGTATAACGAACCGGCAAACACAAAGGCATTCGGGAGAAGCGCGAAGATGTAAAGGTTATTTCTTTACGGCTCCTTAACGCCGATAAAGTAAAAATATTGCCACAATCCACAATACGCTTTGGGTTCGGAGAGGAACAAAGGATCAAAACGTTGTATCAACCATGGCAGCACTTCGCCTTCCATGCGTACATTATTCACGCCCATCCAGGCGGAAAACCATGATGTTCCGCCGCGATGAAAATCCACCACCGCCATGCAGCCGCCTGGAACCAGATCCGCAATGGCGGCATTCAGCGCTGCCTGCCAGCCCGGGTTGATCATAGTTAACGTATAGGAGAACAGCACCAGGTCATAACCGCCGCGCCCGAGAGGTCGATTGTAGTTGCAATTCAGCAGTTCAATGCGAGCGCCGTATTTCTCCAACTGCCGCCGGGACTTGTTCAACATCGAATCGGAGATATCGATGCCAGTAATCAAAGCCTCAGGGAAAGTTTTTGCGAGCGTGGATAAATTTGCCCCGGTACCGCAACCGATCTCAAGAATCCGGCACGGTTTGACGAAATCTGCGGTCAGACCGACGATTTTTTTCCGTCCGAACAGGAAACTCCAGCGGGTATAGTCGTAAATGTGAGAATGCAGACGATAATACCGTTCCATTTTGATCGACTGAGCACATCCTGACATGCCTTGAGCTGTCTCGCCAGTCATCAGACTACCTCGGCAAACATCAGATTTCCGTAAGTGCCGACCCTGTCCGTTTGATGCAATTGACTGGTGCATTCAGGATGCGTCTTCAAGCTGGCAGCCACAAATTCTGGAATGAAGTTAATCTCAGTGGCGGCTGACCGCATGATCAGTTTGGCGTTTTCCGCACTGTTATGGATGATTTGCATCCACTCTTCCTCCAGCGCGGCGGCATCATGCGCGGCCAGCCAATCCTGATGGTCAAGCAGTACAAAATGCGTATAGTCGCCCGGATGATTATGGAGAAAATCGGTCACAGTTGAATTGTAGACACGAACCCGTTTAATATTGGCCTGCAATTGTGCGTAGTTTTCCTTTTTCAAGTAGTCCGGACAACAAGCTGGAGTGTATTCGCCGCGAATATAAACACGCCAGAAATAATTCTCCCGCGCGGGTAATTCGGTGAAGACATGCCGCAACTTATCTTTGATATAGGCCGGAATACCGCCGGGATAAGTATTGCGGATGATCTGTATCTGTGGACGCGGGACGCCCAGCATCGCCAGCACTACAGGGTTTGCCACCAGCAGTTTGATGAACTGCGTCCAGAATTCCGGTTCGATCCTGGCATACAGCTCCCGCTGTTCATCGAGCGAATTGCTCTCCAGAATGGCGCACAGCAGTCCTCGTAATTCCTTGCGCAATTTCAGGTAATGATGAATCAGCAGCGCCACATTGCCGGCCGCTCCGTGATAGTAAAACGATTTCCGCAGGCCTTTCCCTGAAAAATAATTCATGTGCTGCCGCCAGAACTCGACGGCATATTCGGGCATTGAATCTTTGAGGAAGTCGAATACCGGCAGATAATTTTCATGGCGGCCCTCTCCGAACAGCTTGAAAAAATCTTCGTGTTCAAGTTTGGCGGCTGCGGCCAGTTTCAAATGCAGCAGCGCATTCTGTTTCGAATTAACATCCACACAGTGAATCTCGCGCGGCGAATCCAGCAGGTAATTAAGTGCATTGCATCCGGCGCTGGTAATCATCACGATCCGGCTGTCGCCGTCAAGCTGCATCAGTCGGCGATCAATCGCGGCATCCTCCCAGCAGGTGTTGTAAATCAGTTTGGAACCGTGAATCTGCCGAAACATGCAATCATGCGCCAACTGTTTGAACGTATTTTCTGTCTTTATCCTGGACATAGTTTTCCTCGCATTGTTTATTTCATTATTATTTTAAAGTTCCGATAATGCAAACGCATTCCGACGTCTAATTTGTCCTGAATGAACGAGGTACTGTATTTAATTTTCATTAATTTACTTGCGGCATTCAACCGGCCGCACAATTCCTTATGTTGTTATACTGAATAAGATGCCTCCTGATTGCAAGAACCGTGTTGCCGTCCGGTTAGCATTTTATTAATCTTCATTAGAATACGATTAAACGCGGCTGTACCCGACCACATTGACAAAGACATTCTGAACTGTCCAAAATGTCAGCACCGTCCAAAGTCTTGAATTCCAGCTGTGAATGATTCAGGATGATTATTCACTCCCTCAAAGGCATTGACTTTTTGAAGGAATATTCAGAGTCTTCGACATTTGCCGGACTTTTGGCGGTGCTGTCCAAAATCAGCGTCCATAACATCTTCTGACTAAAATAACAACGTTTGTATTTCAAAAAACATAAAAGTATGCTATTTTATGCGTTTTCGTATATGAGTACCGGAGACGATGGGTTAAAATGCAAAATCTCCGTGTCTATACTTTGCACGGTTGAAAATTTAAGAATAGACGAGCAGGATTGTGGATTGGATTTTGCGATCCGACTGACAGCCGCAAGACGCTAGTCCCGCAATTGCTGGATTGCGATCTTTTTAGTTTGGATTCGTACTCTTCGAGCGCTTTCGATACACTGGTATCGGCAGATGCTGCGCATTGCGGCCCTGACCGTAAAATTAATGAAAAAACAGGAGATTGTTATGAGCGACAATAAGGAAATGCCGAAAGCTTATGAATCGGCGGAAGTAGAAAAAAAATGGTATCCGCTCTGGGAAGAGCGTAAATATTTTCACGGGAACCCGGATTCCGGAAAAAAGCCGTATTCAATAGTCATTCCTCCGCCGAATATTACCGGCATTTTGACACTGGGCCATGTGCTGAATAATACGCTGCAGGACATTCTGGCCCGCTGGCATCGGATGCTTGGGCATGAGGTAAGCTGGTTTCCGGGTACCGACCATGCCGGTATTGCCACCGAAAGCCGCGTTGAACGCTATCTCAAGGAAAAAGAAAACACCGGACGCGAAGAACTTGGACGTGAAGAATTTATGCGCAGAGTTTGGGAATGGCGCGAAAAATACGGTGGTACGATTATCCGGCAGCTTCGCCGCCTGGGCTCATCCTGTGACTGGGAACGCGAACGTTTTACTCTGGATGAAGGTTTGAGCGATGCCGTCCGCAAAGTTTTTGTCAGCCTGTATGAAAAAGGCTATATTTACCGCGGACGCCGCATGATCAACTGGTGTCCGGTTTCCAAAACCGCGCTTTCCGATGAAGAAGTTATTTACAAGGAAGTAAAAGGCAAGTTTTATCATTACAAGTATCCGCTGTCTGACGGCTCCGGTCATCTGGTAATCGCCACCACCCGTCCTGAAACCATGCTGGGAGATTCCGCGGTGGCGGTACATCCGGAAGATCCACGCTATAAACACCTGATCGGCAAGACCGTTAATCTGCCCCTTACCGGCAGAAAGATTCCGATTATCGGTGATGAGCATGCCGATCCGGCCAAGGGAACAGGCTGCGTAAAGATCACTCCAGCCCACGATCCGAACGACTTTGAAGTCGGCACCAGGGCCAGGCTGGAATTTATCAATATCATGAATAAAGACGCCACGATGAATGAACGGGCCGGGCAGGATTATGCCGGGCTTGACCGCTACGAATGCCGCAAAAAAGTGCTGCATGACCTGGAAGCAGCCGGGCTCATGGTTCAAGTAGAGGATATCATTCACAATGTCGGATACTCCGAACGCGGCGACGTGCCGATTGAAACTCTGGTCAGCGAACAATGGTTCGTCAAGATGGACGAACTGGCGAAACCGGCAATCGAGGCGGTGCGTTCCGGCGATATCAAATTTTATCCTGACCGCTGGGCTAAAACCTATTTTCACTGGATGGAAAACATCAAGGACTGGTGCATCAGCCGCCAGATATGGTGGGGACACCGCATTCCGGCATGGTATAACGATACCACCGGAGAAATTTACGTCGGCATGGAAGGTCCCAAAGACGGCGGCCCCTGGCGTCAGGAAGAAGACGTGCTCGACACCTGGTTCAGTTCATGGCTCTGGCCTTTCTCAATCATGGGCTGGCCGAAAGAGACTGCTGAACTCAAGTTTTTCTATCCGACATGCGATCTGGTCACCGGCCCGGACATCATTTTTTTCTGGGTCGCCAGAATGATCATGGCCGGCTATGAGTTCACGGGTGAACTGCCGTTCAAAAATGTTTATTTTACCAGTATCATCCGCGATGACCTCGGCCGCAAATTGAGCAAGTCGCTCGGTAATTCGCCGGACCCGCTGGATGTGATTGACACTTACGGCGCTGACGCGCTGCGCTTCTCTATCATCTATATCGCTCCGGTCGGCATGGACATCCGTTACAGCAACGACAAATGCGAGATCGGCAGAAACTTCGCAAATAAACTTTGGAACGCCTGCCGTTTCCGTCAGATGCAAGGCCCGACTACCGCCGGTTTCCGCGAATTGTCCGGCATTGATCAGTCAAAACTCACGCCGGATGAAAAATGGATGCTTTTCAAGCTTGACGAAGTCATTGTCATGGCAAATACCGCGCTCAAGGAATACCGTTTTCATTTTGCGGTTCATGAAATCTACGAAGTAGTATGGAGCACTTTCTGCGACTGGTTTATCGAATCATCGAAAATCGGACTTCGCCAGGGCGGCGAGGCCAAAGCCCAGGCGATTGCCGTACTTGACTTTGTGCTGTTCAAAATCCTGCGCCTGCTGCATCCGTTTATGCCGTTCATCACGGAAGAACTTGCCCATCAGATGGGATTCCTCGGAGATGATCAGACGATCATGTATGAATCTTTTCCTCTGCCGCTTTCGGAAAAGAGATTGCAGTGTATAATGGATAAAAACGTCGAACTGCTGAATATGGTTGACGGCAAATTCCAGCTTATCCGTTCCGGACGCGCTTTGAAAGTCAATTACAATATTCCGGCCGGCAAAAAGGCTTCATATTATATCAAGGCATTCAGCCCGGCAAATGAGTCTTTCCTGAAATCTGAAATGGAGTCAGTTAAATTCCTGCTGAACGCCGACGAAGTAATCGTTTCGCAGGAAGACTACAACGCCGCTGATGGCGCTGCGCCGTCACAAATGTCCAATACCGGCATGATTTATCTGCCGCTCAAAGGACTGATCGATGTCGACGCTGAACTGAAGAAGCTTAATGAGCAGAAAAGACAGATTGAAGGCTGGATTAAAGGTTCAGAGTCCAAACTGAATAATAAGAGTTTTGTTGACAAAGCTCCGGAAAATGTAGTCCGCGAAGCCCAGGCGCATTGTGAAGAATTGAAGCAAAAACTAGTTCGCGTCAATGAACTGATAATCTCTCTGAGTTGACAGAAAATTGTTCCGGGAGAATCCGCCGCGCCGACTGATCTTTTAAGAGGTATGCTCTGCACGGCTGAAAAAATAAAGAATCTCTCCCGTCCATCCTATCCCCGAGGCTGGCCTCGGGGTATTACGGACGGACTTCCATGCCCTGCGGGCCGGCCGGCCGGAGCAAAGCCAAGACAATGAACAAAGTCGCCCCAAGGGGCGAGGTATTGAACCCGACTGAATAAAGTTTCAAGTTTCGCAAAATATCCCGAGGTGATTTTGTGAATTGCCGGAGAGGCGCATACCTGAAGGTATGTATACTCTGCGCGGTTGAATATTCAACTTATAGATAAATAGGATTGTGGATTGGATTTTTTTCGATCCGACTGACAGGCGATATGAATATCGCCGGAAGGAGGAGCGGAAAAATACAAACGCAAGACATTCATCCCGCGCCTGCGGGATTGCGATCTTTTGAGTTTGGATTCGCACTCTTCGAGGTTTTCGATACCCCGGTATCGGCAGTCTCTCAGAATACGAACCAATTCTCAAAATCTTCGCAATCTATAGTTTAATTTTCAGCCGTGCAGAGTATAACGAACCGGCAAACACAAAAGCATCCGGGAGAATCGCGAAGATATAAAGGTTATTTTGAACGGCTCCTAAGCTTAAACTGCATCATCATTCCATTTAAAAAGGCGAGAGCCCCGAGGCGGCAGCTCGAAAACTGCGGCATCACTCTCGATGCGGATATCTTCGCCTGACCAGATATCAATAACATTGCCGGAAACAGGAAACGGGATCCCCTGCGCCCGCCTGGCGCAAACTGATACAGATTTGTCATTGCTCCAGTTGAACAGACCGAGGAGACATTGCTGTCCATCCCGGCGCAGGAGAATCCGGGGGATCGGATTGGATAAATCAATCGGAATGGCGGCATTCCCGCCAGCGTACTCGAGTACAGTGCGGATGGTGCCAAGGCCGGCTTCATTGAGGATTTCGATCTTGTCTGACAGATTGACCAGACCGCCCGACAGAATCACCAGGCTTGCCCAGGAGCGCACCTCCGCCAGACCGTTTGCCCGTCCGCCTTTCCAGGCATCCACTTCATAAGGCACGCCACTGTCTTCAGGCACATCAAGCATGCCCGGCAGACAGGTGTCAGTCCCTTTCACTAGAAGAAAGTCTGGATCGGACAGAAATAAATGACCGTGCAGATGAAAATTGTGGATTACTGACCGGGCCTGATACGGCACTCTGGTCCAGTATGGAACGATGTCGCCGCCGATCCGGGAGCCATCCATGAGCAGCGCCCCGGAAGCAATATCGGTACCGCAGCCGAGCCAGAAAGAATCCTCGCCAATGCCGGCGCGGATGGCCTGCATGGCGGCGCGCATGCCGCGGGCGATGCCAAGTTCCGGGTCGTGCAGCCGCAACCCCGGACGGTATTCAGGACGCTGCGGCGTGGCATACATGGCGGGGTCGCGGAGAAAGTCGGTTTTAAAATAGCGATACCCCCAGCCGCGCAGCCGCTGATACAGAGCAAATATAAAGGCACGGACGCCGGGGTGGGTCGGGTCGAGAATATTACGGTTGCCGTCCTGTATCGGCGCTTCACCGTCGTGCAGAAACCAGTCCGGATGAAGTTGCGCGATCTCAGACTGTGACTCGGCAAAGAATGGCGCAGTCCAGATGCCGGGCTGAAATCCGGCATCACTGATACGGTGCGCCAGATCATCCATACCATCAGGGAAACGTTCATTGGCGTACCAGTCACCGTAACGGCGCTCCCATCCATCGTCAATAGTGATATAACGGATACGGTCGCGCAGCCACGGAATGGCGGCGATGGCGGCGGCGTTCTTCATAACAGTATCAGTGTTTATCGAGCCATGATAAGCTTCCCAGGTGTTCCAGCCGAAATGTTCTTTCGCCTCGAAAGCTTTCCGCCGGGGCTGATCCTCCCGGTGCAGGACTGACATGGCCTCCGTCAGCGGCAGACCGACAGCCAGCCGGAGTCTATCGCTGTGCAAAGGTTGCCGGGGCTTGACTGTCGCCCCGATGAGGTTGCGGGCTACTAACCGGCCATCATCCACCGCTATAGCCGCCTGCCAGGCGCATGGCTGGCGGTAAAGTCCGATAAGCGACCACTCGCCGTCGCCGGAATACACCCCGCCGGCAAGATAAGCAGTATCGGCGGACACCTCCGGAGCGACTCCTGGCACCCCGGCCTGCTTTGAGCCGATGTCATACCAGATATCGTGCCAGTTACGCCAGAAGCGAAGCCCTTTTGCTGCCTTGCGGCGGCCGGCGGTTTTGGGAACAGAAAGCCCGCTTAAAGGAATTGAAAACAGTTCAACAGATTCAACCAGCACCGGCTTTCCGTTTTTCGGAACTTCGATGACAACAGAAATTTCCAGCAGAGAATCCGCCTGGCTCCATTGAAATTCCATAACTATGCGGACATCTTTCAAAGACCGCACGAGCGTGAGTCCGCCGGCAGTACTGCTGGTTATCTTCGCTCCGGTAATAATGTCCACCGGCTTTCTTCCCTGCAGTATGACTCTGCTGCGCAAGCCCGCAAGAGATTTGGAATCGTCAAAACATAAATTCCAGGTTCCATTGGCATCACAGGTTACTGGCGCGGCGGAAAGATCTGGCGCAGTCTTCTCATCTGTTTTCATTGTTAAAATATCCTCTTGCTAATGTGCTTTTTATTTGCCGGAAATACTCATTTCAAAGGCGGTCATGGAAAACTTCGGCAGTTTTACGGTAAACCCGTCCGGCTTCACACCGTCAACAGCCGCGCCGGAAATCGTCTCCATATCAGTATTGTCCGGATTAGCGTAGACCAGTGAGGGCGAGGTCACCTGCCAGCATTTCGCCCGCTCAATGGATTTCCCTTTCACACGGATAGTCACCGGAATATCGTTTTTCATATCGCGGTTAAACACCATAAGGCAGATTGTACCATCGTCCCGGCGGCTGGCAAGTGCCGTAACAGCCGGGCATTCAGCATCTTTTACGATGCCGAACCACTTGATTTTCACCATCGGTGCGACTACATCGGCGGCAAGAATATCTGTTCCAGTGTGCTGCCCCCATAGCCTGGAGACAAAAAAGGCTGGAAGACGTTTCCATGCTGTTTCTTTGCCATTGCGGACGGCCGAATCAACAACCGGTTTTATTTGAATTCCGGTTGCCTGAAAATAGTGAGCCATGTTGACGTGATTCGACGGCATCAGCATCTCGCGGATCAGATCACCGTAGAAGAAAGCGTTTCCCCAGGAGTAAAGGTAGTAGTTGAAGGCCTTGTTTTTGCCCTCCGGCCAGTAGCCCTGGAGTTCAGTAATCGCGACCGGAAAATCCCGTCCGGACCATTGTTTGATGTCGGCGTTTATTTTTCGATAGAGCGCCGCCCACTGTTCCGATCCCATCAGCAGCGCCCCCATGGCGCTTTCCTGATCCTCGTATTTGTTCCCGTCGAATGCATTCGGATAGGTGTGGTGGATGGCAAAGTCGCCAAATGTTTTCGCGCCCTTGAATATGCTTTCGTTCCATTCTTTGGCATCCCAGCCCCAGTTAAATTTGATGACCAGACCAGTGCGTATACCCGGATACTCTGCCTTCATGGCTTGATCAATCTTTATTGCCCAGTCTCTATAGGCTGCTCCGGCAGGGAAAAGGTTCTTGTTGAAATAACATTCGTTGCCGAGTTCAAAATAGGTTATGTTATACGGTTCCGGATGACCCCAGGCCGCCCGTTTCTGCGCCCACGGGTGGTTGGCATCCGACCGGCCGTTCAGGAAATCTACCAGATCAGCGGCTTCCTGAGGTGTGGCATTTTCATTGACGGTGAAAACCGGCACGGCGTCGATCTCGCGGCAAAAAGACAGCCATTCGTCGAGACCGAAAAGACCTTTGGGTCTGGTTTCCTTCGGGCCGACGAAGTCTGTCCACTTGTAAGTGTTGGCGTCGCTGCCGGATGGATAACGCACGGTTTTGATACCCATTTCCTTATATAGAAGGAGAAAATCTTTACGCGCGGTGCGGGTAACTGGATTCCAGACCCCATTCCCGGTATTATTAGAATGAGTCCAGGAGTCATTACGTTTTAAACATGAGACGTTGTTCCCGAAAACCATCTGGTTGACAGGGCCGATTATTGTCTGCGGATCGATGGTGATACCGGCGCTGTCTTCTCCATGGAGCGCAGAAACCAGCGCGAGAACCAGTATCAAAAAGAATCTTTTTGCATATACAGATGACATGTTGTTCTCTTTCTATTATTCTATGGAGTGTTCGCCGGTTTAACTCCCGTCCATTCTCCGGCAGGCATCGCAAATCCGCGTATCGTGACTTTATCAGCTTTTACATTGATATTCTGCACCACCGCTCCCTGAATCCATGCCGCCGCAAAATATTTGCCGCCATGCGCATTGGTATCGCAGACGATTTGCGCCGGGTGATTTGCATCCGGATTCCAGAACCACCAGCTGTCCGGATTATCTCCATCGAACGACTCAAAGCTTCCGTTAGTTAATTCAGCGCCTGTAGCGGTAATATCATCATAGAATGTATAAATCGCCATTTTTTTATTGTCGGAACCGTTTTTATCCTGGCCGATCAGATCAAGCTGTACCTGTCCGTCTTTATCCGGAGTGAACGAAAAAGAGAATTCGTTCCAGCCGCTTGTCAGCGGCACCTCAACGATAAGCGCCTGTTTCTGTTCCGCGGGGCTTCCCCAGTGAATATTCTGGACGCTGCCGCCGGCAGATGCTGTTCCGGGGGTAAAGTTGATTTTAGATTTGCTTCCATTGATCGAAAATCTTGCGTATCCGGACTTGGCTGAGATGATTGCGGATGGTACTGAAACAACCGGCTTTACATCCGCTGCCTTTTCCTGCTCTGGAATATTCAGCTTTGCAATATCAGACAGTTCGAAGAAGGGCGTCGCGCCGCAGGACAAGGCAGATGTATCAACGTCCAGACGGATGCCGCCGGGCACAGCGGTCACAGGCAGTTCATCGCGCCGGGTTCCGTTCATGGCCAGCGCCCAGGCACGCAGGGCCGGGGCTTTCCGGTCGCGCTCGATGTAAACCGTAAAACGGCCGGTGCGCAATAATACAGGAGGAGAACCAAATTTGCGCATCACCACGCCATCGGCATCTTCATAACTTTCGCCGCTGTTGCGCGCATCGGTGGCAATCACCAGAAGCAGGCGACTGGATTGCTCCAGCGCCTTCCCGTCACGTGAAGCAATGGTGATCGAAGCTGAAACTGTAGATTTTTCGACGGTCATTTTTCCGGCTTTCTGCGGACCTTCAAACTTATCGGCGCAAATCCCAGCCAGTTTCGGTGAACGTACCGTCAGCCGTTTGCTGGAGGCATCGAGCAGAATCTCTCCAGTTTCGCTTTCATATATTTTCTGCTTCGCGTCGGTCTGATTGTTTTGTGTCAGGATGCCTTTTGTCCGCAGTTTGGATACCGCATCGGCGAAGGTTCCGCTCTGGCTGTCCACCACCGTTGAATAAAATGCCTTGTCGATGGTTTTAGTTCCGTCTCCAAGCGGCATTTGCATAGTTGCCGGAACAGATGATTTGCGCCCCTCAACCGCGACGGCAAGTCCGGTCAGAAGTCCGAGACGCGTCTGATCGCCGCTGATTGCCATATCGGGATTGTCAAGCGCCAGATCACGGCTTAGAGGAATGTCAATCCGGTGTGGCGCCACCGCCACTTCCCTTCCCATAAAGAGCAGGCCGGTCACCACCTGGCTGGCGCGGGCGACAGGGTCAACTCCCACATTGAACGGCCCGGCTTTCGCGGGTTTCAATGCGACCGGCCAGGAATGGGCGGTAAGCATGGACATGTCTTGAAAACTGCCGTAAGCTCCAACTGACAAACCCTCTTCGTAACGGAAACGGTTCCAGTACACCTGGCCGTATTCCATGATCGCCAGCGGTTCGCCGGAGATGCGCGAGGAGGCAATTCCGCGCCACCAGTTGAGCGCGTCGGCGAGAGCGCTGTTCGGGGATGTTTTAGACTTAGGCGCGACACCATCCGTGGGATGGGCGAAATATCCGTGCATGGACACCATGTCCGCTTGCGAACGCGGCAGATAGAGGCGCAGGCTGTACAGCCAGTCATATTGAGTGAATATCCCTTCGTATCCAAGCGACCTCAAATCATTTTTCATCCATGCCGCGGTTTCCTCCTCCAGTTTGTTCAGGAACTCGCCCACGGTTCTGCGTCTTGCGCTGTGCCAGATATCATTTGGAGCAAAGAACGGCACATTGTCCAGGCTGGAAATTGATTGGTCCTGAAAATTCCATGACTTACGGAAGGTTTCGAAATCGTTGAAACGGCCGGCAAGAAAAGTGCGCCACAGCGGCAGCAGATGCTCAACTGTGCTTTTACTGTGAAGTTCCATGGTCGGTTCATTTATGCCAAGCACCGCCACCACCTGCGGATCAGTTGCAAAACTGGTGCCGGTGTACGGGTTGATCCGGGTGAACATCGCCTTGACCGCGTTGTGCCAGTGGCGGCGCGCGACAGGATCATAGTAGAGACGCGCCTTCATGCCTTCGACGCCGTTATTGGGATACCAGCAGTTCGCCGGATAGCATCCGGTCCATGAGCTCATGGCGTCAAGATAAAGGTAAACGCCGCGTTTCTTTAAAGCTGCAACAAAGCGGTCGGCAAGGTCCAGGTTCTTAGCGTTAAAAAAAGGCTCTCCGGCTTCCATGCGGCGGTCGAAATCGACCTGGTCCTTCAATGAAAGCGTCTTGCCCCAGTATGCATGCTGCCCCGCCACGAATTGATCGAGAAAATGCAGGCGGACCATGTTGTAACCCTGCCGTACTATGGTGTCGGCCAGAGCATCAACATCTTCAGGGTTTTTGGTGGGAAACCCGGAGACAACGAAGAAACGCACCGGGCGGTCCGGGTCATTGGCGAACGCCAGTGTGCCATCGGGACGGGCAATGACTCTGCCGCGGCTTCCCGCCGGAGCGTGATCAACCCATGCCGAACAATCAAGCGCGGTTCCTTTTTTCACTGCCAGATCGGCATCGGGCAACGGTTTCCAGTCGGGTCCGGCCTTGATCGTCAGAGCCTTTAACTCCGGCAGCGGGATGTCGCGGCTCGTGATGGTGGCGGCGACTACAATCCACATAGCTTTTCCCGTGGTAGTCAGTGTCAAACTTTGAATATCCAGCTTAGACCCCAGATCGAAGCGCGACAGATATATTCCGACCATAGCGCTCTGGTTGGGTTTAGATACCACTACCACGCCATTGGAGAGACGGGCTGGATCCCACCAGTCGGCAATATCTCTCCGCCCCTGGATGTCCAGAGTACGGACGCTGCCGTCACGGCAGGTCAGCGAGACAGTTCCCACGGTATCACCGGGATTAGGCCCGTAGCAGGCGGTATGGAGCAGATAAAGATAACGCCCGGAAGCTTTGTCCGGAAATGTACTTGTTACGGTGGTCAGTCCAGTTGGAAGACCTTGTTCATGCCGGAAAGAGAGAACCGCTTTACCATCGGCATTAACAGCCGGATCAATTATCTTGAAAGGAACGCCGCCGAACTCAGCAGCCTTGATGTCGAATTCGCGAAAATCATTGCTTGCACCTTGATCTGACCAGCCGCCCTTTCCGTCACCTGCTTTGTCATCGGCAAAACCCATGTTCGCGCACGTCGAGAAGTCTGCGAAAACCGGGGCAGTTTCTGCTTTATTGCCGCTTTCCTGACCGGCAGCAAAACTTGTCATGGCAAAGACGAGGGTAAACGCACAAATGGAAAATCGCATAATGTTGCCTTTCACTAACGTTGTTTTGTATTTAAACTTTATTCGTTGTTATCAATCAGAGAATCTCCAATACGGTAGAGCCATAACCGGGAACGAGTTGTCTGCCGTTGACATTCTGTTCCTTAAGCAGATCGCGGAAAGCGCCGGAGCCCAGATCGACGGACGCCTCTTTCTGTGCGAAGTTGTACAGGAACATAAACTTTCTGGTTCCATCGGTCCGGATGGTGGCGTGGATACCGGCCGGAACATCAACCGGCAGCACGGTCGCGATGTTTTCCGCAGTGACCAGACTGCGGTAGAAAGCGGCAAGAAAATCGTCGCCGGTCCGGGCGGCAAGGTAATATGCCTTGCCACTGCCGAACCGGTTGACCGTCAGTGACGGCTTTCCGGCGTAGAAATCGCAATCGTAATATGCGAGCGGAGTTGCTCCCTGCAAATGAATGATTTCTGCAAATTCGAGGGCGTGAAATTCCCCTTCCACTCCAAGTTCGTTGCCGGCAATCATTTTTATTGCCTGACGGTCGGCGGGCACGAAGCCGTCGAGTTCCTCGTTCCAGATGCCGAAAAGTTCCCGCAGACCGTCGCCGGGCAGGCCGCCTGTGAAGTTGAGATTGGTCTCATTGACATAGCCGGAGAGGTAGGTGCAGATCAGGGTGCCGCCGTCAGTGACGAACTTCCTGAGTCGGTCAGCCACTCCCGGCTTAAGCATAAACAGCATTGGCGCGACCAGCAACTTATATGAACTGAAATCACTGGAGCTCTCGATAACGTCCATCGGAACGTTAAGATTCCATAGATTACGATAGTGCGCCTGAATCGTTTTCAGTATTTTCTTGTTGTTTTTGGTCGGGCCGCCGCAGGCGTCAAGCGCCCAGCGGACTTCCCAGTCGTGAATGACGGCAGTCTGCACGGGGGTGGCGGTACCAATGACGGGATCAATTTGTTTATGGATTTTACCGATGGCAGCCACTTCCTGAAAGACCCGGGTATTTTCATGTCCCGCGTGATCAACGACGGCGCCGTGAAATTTTTCGCAGCCGCCTTTACCCTTGCGCCACTGAAAATACATGGTGCCGTCGGCGCCGTGCCCCATGGACAGCAGCATTTCCATCTGGAGAACGCCGGGGCGTCTCAGCCGGTAATAATCTTTCCAGTTAAGGTTGCCGGGACTTGATTCCATCACCAGGAACGGCCTGCCCTGTTTCATGCTGCGGTGCATATCGTGATACATGCCGTAAACAGCGGCTTCGCAAGAGTAGCCGGCGGCATTGTCCCAGGTTGGATAGCAGTCGTCGGCGATGAAATCGCAGACTTCGGCGATGCGCCAGTAATCGAGACAGTCGGCGACGCCCATCATATTGGTCGCGGCCGGAATATCCGGGGCGAATTCCTTAAGCGGGGCTGTTTCCAGGCGAATGAAGTCGCAGCACTGCCAGGTGTTAAAACGTTTCCAGTCAAGAGTGAGGCCATCGACACATCCGTCGCGCGGATCAATCTGATCCCAGGCGGTATAGTTGTGGCTCCAGAACCCGGTCCACCACGCTTCATTTAGCTTATCGAGATGATGGTATTTATCTTCAAGCCACCGGTGAAATGAATTCAGGCAGAGTTCGCAGAAACATTCCCCGTTGTATTCATTGGAGAGATGCCAGGCGGCAAGGGCAGGGTGATGACAATAGCGTTCGGCGAGTTTCCGGTTGATCAACGCCACCTTCTGACGGTATACCGGAGATGTCCAGCAGTGATTATGCCGGGCGCGATAAGGTTCGCGCAGTCCTTCGCGGTTAACACGGCAGATTTCCGGGTAGCGTTGTGCCATCCATGCAGGTTTTGCGCCGCTGGGAGTGGCGAGAATGGCGTTGTAACCGTGCTGAGCGAGTTTGTCCATGATATTGTCGAGCCAGTCGAATTTGAAAACGCCTTCTTCCGGTTCATAACTGGTCCAGGCAAAGATGCCGATTGAAAAAGTATTGCAGCCGGCCAGCGGCATCATCCGAAAATCTTCTTCGATGATTTCCGGATGAGACAGCCACTGATCCGGGTTGTAATCTCCGCCATGGAGAAAATGAGGGAATTTTTTAAGTATCGGTTCGTAACGCATTGTTATAATTCCTTCAATATTTTGCTGTATAATTTATCTTTTCTAAAAGAATTTGCGATAATCAAACTGGTAATTTGCATACGAAAAATGGGAAACTATTCAGAGCCTGCGACATGACAGATTTATGAAAAGACATTTCTATCCTTTTTTTGACGAGAAGGCCGGCCTGACGCAACCGGTCAATAGTCAGCTACGCCGGCAACACCGTATGGATTCCAATATTTACCCACTGTGTGTTTTCCCCAGACTTCATTCTTCCAGCTAAGCTGGTTATTCATCATGGTAGCTGCATGTCCGTCAAAGAATGCGGCGTTTACGTCTCTTTTGCTGGTATGACGATAGGCGACGCACTCCGTTGAATCACCGGCAGCACCAGCATATTCGCCAACTGTCCAGTACCCGCTAGCACCAGTCGGGCTGGAACCATAGTACATGGCGGTGGCCCCGTTCCTGGCTTCGGTAAAGGCAATGGCTATAGTTGGAAATTTGATCCTGTTGAGTTTATAGCTGCCCCAGCCGCCTCCGCTGCTGCCTTCACGGTTCATTCCGTAAGTATAAGTCGCATTGGTGGATACGGATGTTGTCAGCGGACAGAGAAAACTTCTCGGCCAGTATTCCGGATACGCCGGATTGCTCACTTTGATTCCGAGCATGGAGAGAAATGCGAGATTTTGATGCCAGCGCAAATTTCCGGGCTGCGAGAATGACACCCAGGTGTCGTTGTAGGCATTGGCATAACCCAGTCCGCCCGTTGCCATCGTTTTCATATTGCCGAGGCATTGGATCGTTCTTGCTTTGTCCCGCGCCTTGCCCAGCGCAGGCATCAGCATTGAAGCAAGAATTGCGATGATCGCGATCACAACCAGGAGTTCAATGAGTGTGAATTTCATTTTTTGCATCTTTAATCATCCCTAAGTTAAGATTTGCTAATAAATACTGTATGCCACTATTATACTGTGACAAAAACTGCTTGACAATATCGGAATCGGGAAATAATGTATTGTAAACGGGAATGTTCGGTTATTTTGCGATAACTCACCAGGAATATAGCATGAAAAACGTTCTGCCGATTTTTGAATTTTATATTTCGTCAATGTACCATCTGCTGCGCGGCGTATCAGATTATGCCGGAGAGCATGACTGGCATCTGGGGATCATCTCCACCCGTTTCGAACTGCCGCGCAACTGGTCCGGCGACGGTATTCTGACACATCTCACGCGTTCTCCTCAACTGATGAAATTTCTTAATGCCCATGCCGATATCCCGATCGTATCCTTTAATCCGCCGATGGGGCAGTGCGATTTTCCTTATGCCATGGTCAGCGATGATAATGATGAAATCGGCCGGATCGCCGCCCGGTACTTCCTGACGATGGGCGATGTTCACTGCTGCTGGTACGGGGGGCATCTTGGCCGTTATGATGCCTTTGCCGCGGAACTGGCGAAAAACAACCGCCAGACGCAAATCATCATTTCCCCGAAAAACATGCACAGCCTTCCGTGGGATGAAATCAGTCAAAAACTAGTGGCCCAATTGAAAAAACTGCCGCTGCCCTGCGCGGTTTTCTGCGAAAACGATTCCTGGGCGCGCGAACTTTTAGAAGCTGCACTGGCCGGCGGTTTCCGGGTGCCGGGGGAAATCGCGATCATGGGGGTGGATAACGAGGCACTGATCTGCAACAGCTCCAGTATACCGATCTCAAGTATCGACAGCAGGCCCCGCAGAATCGGTTATGAGGGCGCCGCGCTGCTGGACCGGCTGATGAACGGCGAACCTTTTCCCGACGCACCGGTACTGGTGCCGCCGGTACCGGTGCCGGTAGTCCGTAAAAGCACCGATATTCTGGCGACCGGCAACCCAACCGTGGCGAAAGCGATAGAATTCATGCGCAAAAACCATACCGCCAATATTTCGGTGGCTGATATCGCCAGAACGGTATGCATCTCCGATTCCGGGCTGCGCAAGCTGATGAACCGGAAAATCGGGACTTCTCCGTGCCAATTACTGCAGGATATGCGACTTGAAACCGCCTGCCGGCTCCTGCGCGAAACAGATATGAAAGTTGAGAGCGTTGCCGTCCAGGCCGGCTTTGGCGACGCTCAGCGACTGCACGAACTATTCCGGCATGCACTGAAGACCACCCCTGCCCGCTTCCGGCTCGAATCTAAAGGTTAACCTGGGCCGTTATCCACTTCATGCATACGATGAAGCAACTATTCTTATTCGACAGATACAAGCGCCCGGTCCCAGACCCCGGCGCAATAGGTGCAGCAGTGACACTCCTTGTCACACGCACACACGCGGTCGAACCAGTCATCCGGAATCAACGCATTGTCGAGAAATGACTGCGGATAAAGTGAACTGTAGTTCGGTTCGAAAATATCAAGAAGATTGCCTCGAAATTTTCCCCGGACGTAAGCATCGATAATCTTGCGCGGATTGGGATTGCATCGCGTTGCCAGTTTCACATCAGAGAACCAGTGCTCGTAACGGTGAACATCCTCCGGACGTATCCATGAGTTGCAGAGGAAACGATGAGCGTTTTCCTCCTTTGAAAGAAAATCCCAGCATGGCACCGGAAATTTTCGCGATTGTGACGGAAGGCCTTTCACTCCGGTTTCATGTGCAACAAGGTTGTCATGAAATATCTGCGCTGAACATTCCCGCAGGCAGCCGCTGTTGGCGAGCAGATAAAGTTTTTTGCCATGTCCGTCGCACCAGCGTTTCATGATTTCGATTTGCGTCAGATCGCGATTATATTCACGTTTCAGGTAGTAACCATCAAAGCAATAAGCCAGGTATTCCATGCCTGCAACAGAGCCGATACGCATGTTCACAGATGCCCGCGTCTCAAGTCCGCCGGCATGCGCCTTTACCACCCCGGCGACAAACGGCGAAAACGTGGTAACAGCGGTAATGCGCAGGTGACCGCAAAGCCCGTCGAGCATTCTGCGGATACGATCTGCAAAAACGTCTGAAATAGCTTCGTCACCGTAACATGCCGCATTCATAAGAAGCGTCAACGGGATACCCGTCTCTGAAATCGCCTGGAGTTCATCGAGCATCGCGGCGGCGGATATCTGAAAGTCGCTTGCAGTTGATTCGCACACCGGGGAGCGACCGCTCGCCTGTCCCGGCAATGCGAAGTACACCTCGGAGATATTCTCGCGGTAATCCTCCACTATCGAGGCGAACGATTCCACGTCATCATCTCTAAACTGGTATCCGACCGCGAAGCGCATAGTCTTACTCCCAGTATTCTTTGGTGCATTTTCCGGTATTATCATCCTCGCGCGGCCTGATCCGCCACGGCGGAGTAGTACGGAACTTGTTTTCAAATTTATTCTTGAGTACGCCTTTATCCTCAAGATGAATCATGCAGGCGCGAATACAGCCGCGTGCCCCCTCGACCACTGCCGAACTGTTAAAGCCGCTGTATCCCAGAACTTTGTCAAGCTCCGGATTGCCTGCGTATTTTCCCTGGAACTCCTCCGGCTTGGCATCAGAGTGCATGAACGGATTATACTCCGGATTGCCGCCGCGGTAGGCGATCGAACACTTTATGGCATCGAATTTTCCCCATTCCACCCAACGGCCGGCAATGGTTATCCCTTCGGTTTCAGTTGCCGAGATCGCATTGCCGGAACATTCCGAAACGCAGCGTTTGCAGCGGTCGCAAATCTTGCCATCGAACAGCGGGTCCGGATCAAGCGGAGCGTCAGTCAGAATTGCCACCAGCCGTTGTCTTGGTCCGAATTCCGGAGTTAGAAACATCTTGCTCCAGCCAAATTCACCCATGCCGGCGGCGAATGCCATTACGCGGAAATCTACGAGAATATCGGGGTGCGGTTTTTCACCGTCTACCGACCGGCTGCGGTTCGGTTCGTCCTTCTGAGTTTTGAATAGAATAGATGACCCCGGATACATGTTGGGAACAGGCGCGGCCTCATAGCCGTTATCCTCGATGAAACAGCAGAGCTCCCGCATCACCATCGGCATATAAATTGCATTCAGCGCGCCATATCCCATCCCGCTGTAGGCGGCAAAATAAGTGCCCTCTTCAATGCCGCGGAAATAACCGCGCGGGATTCTGAATCCAAGCACGATTGCTGACTTTGCCGCCGGGAAAATATACCGAGGATCCTGCTGCTTCGGCGCCCCTTCAAAACGATCCATCGACGCGATGCCGCACAAATCGGCGCCAAGAGATTTGGCCATCTTCTTTACATCATTTGCATTCATCTATTACTCCCTCCATGGGTTCTTTATATATGGTTCGGACACAGTGACAGTAATTCCTTCCGGGCATCACCGAGAATTTTAGCCGTCTCTGACGGCGGAAGGCACAACGTCTGGCTGTGAATTACAAGCGCAGATGGCAGATTATCTACTTCAAACTCGATGGCTGCAGCGAAATGGTTTGTGTGGATGTTTTCGACATACAGAATACCATGCTTATCAAGACTTCCGGCAATCATTTTCGACTCTTTTGCCGTTAATGCGCGACGACCACTTCGAATGTCGTCTGAATTTTCCAGTTCCTGGCGATAAAGCAGGAGCAGGCCGAGAGCAGACTTTTTGATCGGGAAATCCGACCGCTCGACAAACACTGGCGCGGTATCAGGATTGCACAGGACTCGCGAGAAATAGATAATCCGGTCTTCCCAAAGCGTCCCCGCAGCCGCTCCGCAGCCGGTATTTGTACGCAAATCCGAGCAGACTTTGACTGATGCCGGAACGATCGGGAAAGACTCCATCGCAATCCCGGCGAGATGCAGCACCCCGTATCCGACCGCGAAACTTTGGAAAGTCGGCTTTCTCACCAGTCCTGCCGCACGCAGAGACTTCAGCAGCCGCGAGGCTGAACTCTGGTGAATACCCAGTTCCGCCGCAATCGCCATGGAGTTCATCGCTCCCCGCGCCGCCAGCAGTCCGAGTACATCAAGTCCGCGTTCTAAAGATTGAATCCCGTCTGTAGTTTTTGTCATAGTATGCATATTATACATAGTTTTGAAGATTATGTCAATAGCCTGTAATAAATTATTTCTTATTAATGTTCAGATTTATCCGGCGGTTCAGCGTTCAACTTGCACAAGATACCACGGGGTCGGAATACAATCCTTAATGCAGAAAAAGAACCCCTCGCCGGTCTCCGCCAGCCTGATACTGTCACCGGGTTGTCCATTGCCGTCGAGCGGGTATATCGTCACGCTCCGGGCAGCGCTGAGACCGCGCAGAATCACACTGCCTTCAACCGGCTCGATACGCACTGGAGCATGGCCCCAGTCGGCAGGTTTAGTCCGTGAATCGTCCGCCCAGGTTTGACCGGTATTGGCGACGCGCGCACAAACAGCCAGCAGCAGCCGCCCGGTCAGTGCGACAGGAAGATCATCAGTGCTGGCCAGCTGCAGCGCCGCAAATTGAGTTGTGAGCCGGAATATGCAATTACTGGTGGCGTTTTCTCCGGCACGGCCGATGATGACTTGATGACGGGGCGTGTCAATCAGCACCCTGCCGTTGTCCGGAGACGTCTGCCATACCAGTTCGCCGGTATCGCTGATAATATCATTTTGCGAAACTATAACTTCTCCTTCAGACGGCGAAATCCTGGAACCGTTGAGTTCCGCAATCCGGACGCGATGCGTCAACGCTGTACGCCCCGGCAGATACGGCAGCCAGTACGGATGCTCTCTGTCGCCTGCCTGCCGTATGCTTTCCAGCAGCCATGACAGCGTCATTTCACGCTTTACAGTCTGATGAGCGCATTGAGCATCGCCTCGCAGAAACATTAAGGCGCCGAACGCAGTTTGCGCCATTTTGACCGGATTATTGGCCATATCGAACCATGTGCGCTGTTTCTGTTCACTCCATGACTCCGCTTTAGAATATGATCCTTTCCAGGTCAGATATTCATAGAAAAATATGCCGTCCCAGTCCTGCAGCCGTGCATACGCCGCCACAACTGGAATGAATTCAGCGGCATAGTCATTGGGACATGGTTCGTTAATTTCGGTGCAAATATGGGGATATCCCTCGACGGCGCCGCGGGAAAGATGGGCAATAACGCTCCGGTCCGGCTCATCCGCCATGGGAGTGTTCTTAACAGTGCCGTTGTCCGGATGCTGCCAGTAAAAATGACTGTCGGTAATATCAAGCAGGGTATTTGCCGCCACCACCGGCAGGGAACTCCAGCTGTAATTGTGATCAGAATTGCCGAGTATAAGTTGCGGCGCACCAAGTTCATCGCGAAGATATGACCGCATCTCCTGGAAAAATGCCCGCTCTATATCTGAATAGAATAATGCTTCATCGTGAAACCGTTTTGCGTTTGCTCCCGCGAAGTCTTCAGGATTAAGGCGGCAAACGGTGCCGCTGACTGGATCTTCATCCGGTTTTGCATCGCCTGCCCATGCCGCCAGCATCGCTTCGCGGCCGGAATATTTATTCACCAGCCAGTCATTCCATCGTCTGTTCAGATCTCCGGTATAAACCGCGTGAACAGCGCCCCAGTTACTTTTCATTCCGGTAAAGCCGTCCTTAAGATCTCCATTGCGCCACCGCTCGGTCAGACTGTTCTCGTTGGTGATCTCTATCAGCGCGACTGCCGGCTCGTCAGCGTAGCGCAGATTCGTAAAGGGATTGCGGTGATGAAGCAGCTCGCGGGCATATTCCTTCTGGAGCAGTATCAGTTGCTGATCAAAGTAAATCTCCGGTTTTCCCCAGCCGACAGATTCAGCCTGTTTAACCCCGTCGGCCGCGGAAAACGTGCGCGCCACATGCAAATTTAAATCAACATATATACCATGCTCTTTCAGGCATGCTATCATCCAGTCCAGCCGTTCAAGTCCTTCAGGGTCAAGCGAACAGCTGCATTCAGTATCCCGCATGAGAATACCTTCCGGCCAGTGCAGGTCAATGGCATGCATCCGTACACAGTTAATGCCGAACTTTGCCATCCGCCGGGCGATCACCGGCGCAAGATGTTTCGGCGGCAACGGCCCGGAATTGCACAAATGCTGCCCCCATATCCGAAACCGGCGCCCCTCGGCGAAGGCCAGATGCCCGTCAATCACCTTGACAAATCCGTACCGGCCTGCGGGGCGGTGCAGCAGATGTGATACATCCGCTGGTCCGGATGTGTTGTCATTCCAGGCAAGGTTGTACGCAGGCCACGCGTTCGTATCGGGCATGGGACGGTGAAGACTGTCTTTCATTGGAGATCCTTTTTTCAGTGCACTTTACCATATTTTATGATTTTTTTAATCCTGCTATTTCCAGCAACCTCTCTTTTTTCTCCATCAGCAAATTGCCGTAACATCAGTTCCTGCCTGACGGGAGCCGGTAAAATAAATCCATCGTCCGCCGGAAGAAGTCACCGGCGGCATAAAATCTTCCGGCATGTGCTCGCTTGCGTTTCCTGCCGGATCCGAAAAATTAATCCATGTAATTTAACATAAATGCAAGGCGGCTGAGTAAATCTTCATCATAATGCTTAGCAACAACCGGTATTGGCTCCATTTTTCGCCAATTCCATGCGCAACTTTCTAAAATCCAGTTCACGCGGAGTGCAGGAACCATTGACCGACAGTGCCGCCGCAGTCCCGGCGGCTTCTCCTGTTGCCATACAATGTGACACTATGCGGTAGCTGGCCAGCGCCAGATGATCACCTGAAATGCATCTCCCGGCGGTAAGTATCCCTTCCACGCCAAGCGGAAGAAGTGAACGATAAGGGATGTCATACGGCTGGTCTAGATAAATTAGTTCCGACGGTTTACCTGTTTCATCCGCATTATGAATGTCCAGGATATAAATTCCCCTCGCGATGGAGTCAGGAAAACGTGCGCCGGAGCGCACGTCATTTCCAGTGAGTACGTAGTCTCCTGTGATGCGTCTGCTTTCGCGTATGCCGATGTGCGGATACATGACAGCGAGAGAGGCTTCTCTTGATCCATTGACGTATTTGCGCATAAAACTAACGCCTTCCGCCACTTGTTTGCGTCCTTGTATCAATGCATTTGAAAGCTGTTCTGCGTTGATTGAGGAATGTTTCTGTACTCGTGTAAAATTCACAGTGCAGAGGTTTGCACTTTTTTGATGAAGCGGCGTGACTGCGCATAATATATCGTTAGGATTGAGCGTTATCTCCCCGCGTTCACGCGCCAGGGCAACTGCGGCTCGATAACGGTTTTTCGCCAGCGGGTCAGGCTCCGGATCCTCCGCGCTCTGGTCATAATGAAGATCAGGAGGCGTGCAGTTATCAACGAGAAAAATCTGTGACATCGGCTGACAGACGCCATCGGAAGGACGTCCGATGTCGAATGGAGCACCTGCCCGGGCCGCGATATCTCCATCGCCTGTGGCATCAATCACTACTTTGGCGAGAATGATTTCCCGCCCTGACTTTGATTCTACAGCGACTCCTATCACGCGGTTTCCTTTCATGACAGGCCTGACGGCCTGAGCCATGAACAGCGTTTTGACGCCTGCTTTTTCCATATATTCATCAAGTACAAGTTTGCAGCATTCGGGATTTATACCAAGCCAGTAACACCCCAGGCCGCCTTCACGGTAGCTGGGTCTTTCGCTGCGCTGGCGGAAAATATATTCCAGTGCTGCCGGGTCATTGCCGCTGCGCAAATATATTGCTCTGATTATTTCCTCCACCATCCCCGAAATCAGCGGGCGTCCGTCCAAGTCGTGCTGCCATCCGCCAATCCCGGAAACTCCGGCCGTAGTTATTACTCCGCCTAAAAATCCAAAAGGTTCTACAATACGCACACTAAGTTTTGCGCGGGCGGCGGCAAGTGCCGCGATGCATCCTGCCGGACCGCCGCCGCAAACCAGAACGTCAACCTGTTCTTTTACCGGAGTTGACAGCGATTCATTAATCACATTCTTCACACTCATATTCAGTTACCTTTTTCATGTGATGGTAAATATCCCGATTCCATAAGGATTCTGGAATAGCGTGCAATAACATTGGGAGTGACGTTGATTTTGCCGCCATCTTTAAGCCAGCGTACGAACCGCATAAAATTCGAACCGTCTTCCCATATGTACGGATTAAAGGCAACGACCGGCGCATCCTGCACGGCAATTACCCAGCCAGGCATTCTCGGAGTGGCGCTCTTCCAGTCGTCATAACCGCTCAAGCGCACAAACGGCGATGCCGGCTGAACGACCCTGAATGATTGATTTAACGTCAAACAGTCATTTTTCCTCCAAACGACACGATTTATTCCCGGAAATGCGGATGAGACAATATATTCCAGCCCTGCATCGGCTATCGCCTGCCATATTTCGGGACGTGTTTGGGAAAGTGTACACAGGTCGGTATCGAGAAAAGCATAATATCCTCTGGGAACTCCAGCCGGCCCTGCGACGGCTTTTATTCGTTCCAGCGCTTCAAGGCAATTTGCGCGCAAAACATCTGCGGGAGCGTGGATTTCAGCAAAAACACCCAGGCCGCCGCTATGGAGCACCGGCTCTATCAGGCCGAGCGCTCCGCCGCGGCTAACCGGTGTCTGAATCAATTCCCACATTTGCGGACAGCATTCATAGCGCTGGGCATGGGTTCCGATACCCATTTTAACATTTGAAGTTACAGCCAGATCAATTATGTTGAGCATAGCTTCGTTGTGCGCTACTTCACCGGAATGCCAGATCAGCGTGCTGAGACATTTGCCGGCCTTTGCCCATTCATGTAGTTCAGCATCGGATGGCTCAAGCTCATAACAGTTTTTTTCCGGGTTTGTCCATTTCTGCGGCAGTGTTTCAACTATTGGAAAAGCCGGGCGGTTGGGGTCGATGATCTGAATGCAGACGCCTCGTTTCGACCATTGAATGATGTCGCCGTCGCAGGTCTGGCGGCCGACAATTACTTTGTTGCCGATCTCCCCGGCCAGAACTGCTGTTTCGTCCGCGATGGTCGAATGGTCTTCTGTATAAGAAGAGAACATTACTTTGTCAGATGGAATCGGGCGGACTGGCGCATACACCGCTATTCTGCGGTTGCGACAATGCGAAGCAACCTGAGAGATAACAGCCGGCGGGTCACCGAACACCACTCCCCGTGCTGATCTCTTCCAGCGTTCCGCTATCCGCATGGTCAAACTTCCGAAATCATCATTCGGGCAAAGCGAATCCACGGGTGTAAATGCTGGAAACTCAGTCATCAGCACTTTAAGTTCCTCTTCAGTCAGGTATAATGCCGATGCATTGGCTTTCCCCCAGATTCCGGCAGCCTGCACTATGTCAGAAGGAGTAAACGCCAAAGTTTTCCTGTAAAATATTTCAGGAAAAACGTATGGCCCGATTTCAATGCGCTGTTTTCCGCAGTCCACAAACTCCGGAGCAAAAAGAAGCTCCCGTACTTTTACAGCAGGAAAATTAGCTAATAATTTCTGATAAAGTTCAACCGGGCTTTCCGCTTCAGCAATGTATTCGAGTCCGAATGCCCGGGCTGAAGATGCAAAAAGACAGGCATCTCCCAATCGAATGATTTTAATTTCAGCTTTTGCGCACAGCCAGTTGAACTGATGATGATGATGTCCACCTAAAACGGTCGAGCCAGTACGTGCAAAAAGCTGTCCGTCCCTGGCACATTCAAAATAGCATTCGAGTGCAGCCCCTGCTTCTTCCGCCAGCCATGCCACGGCAGGCGCCACCAGAGAAATTCCCGGATAGTCCAGCGGAGCAGTCAATAACCATATGATCTTTTTTTTACTCATCCAATGTTTTTCCTTTGCTTGCTTTATTGCAGAATTTCCAGGTCTTCCATGCAAACTACGCCGCCGCGCTTATGGCTGGAGTCGAAAAGTTTCCTGCAACTTAACACCGGAACTTCTTAATTGCGTTTATAAAATCAGCATCCAGTCCATCAGCACTTGCCCATGCCAGAAATATCAGCCGCGTTTGTTCCGGTATTTGTTCGCATATGAATTGTACAACATCTTCCGTTCGTGAGCCGAACCTTTTCTCCTGTTCAGGGCTGAACAGCTGCACCATGTGTGCGATACCAGGAAAACGCGCGCCGACTTCGGCCGGATCTGTGAACGGACACATTGTATCCAGTCCGCGAAGATTATGTATCTCATCAAATACATCCCAGTGATGTTTAAATCGTGCGCAGCAGTGAATAAACACTCCGCCAAATTCGTCTGAGATGCGATTCACATAAGGAAGTCCGAATTCACGGTAGAGGTCCGGCGACATAAGTTCGGTAAAATCTTCAATGATACCGACCCCGTATTTTTGCGGCATATGTACTGGAGGCCAGGGCAGGAGTTCCGCATCTGCGAAGTTGTCGCGGAAATAACAAAATACGGAAATAATGTAGTCGGTAACAATCGAAAGTAGGTAATGCACCGCTTTCGGATTGTCATACATGGCGAGGATAAAATCTTCCTGCTTCCACATCATCGAGGCGGTATTCAGAGGTCCCTGCATATCCGGCACGCGCGGGGGTACATATCCGTCTATATCCGCCACGGCATAGCGGTAGTTATCAACCGATTTCTTTATCAGACCGCTCATTGGAGGCGGCAGCGTTAGCCGGTACACGTCTTCGGGATTGTTTATGACCGGGTCTATCCAGAACATTCTATTTTCATCAATGTGCCATGTCCCTCCAAATGCGCTGGCGAGAGCCGGCGTGCCGAGGACGGTCCTGAATGCCGGCAGCGAATCATATCCGAGGCGGGATTCGTGTTCAATCGAGTCCTTAAACTTCTGACGCGCTTCATCGCGATCAAGAATGTTTGTATAGTTGACATTAGCCTGGGGAACAATGATTGTCCGGAGTCCGGGATCGTTCCGCCAGAAACGTTCCAGGCGCTCGCGGCGGCGCGCCAGTTCTTCTTCAGGAAACAACTGATGTAAATTCATAGTATGGATTCTTGCTGCTGATTATATTTTTTAAATATCGCTTTTACCGTGTTGTAAGCCAGTTTCGGACGGCGGAATTCATCTACTGTTCCCTTGTCATTAAAACAGCGCGGTCGGCCGAGCGCATATGAGCCGCGACAGGTGCGGATATCGCAAAATTGCCATAGCGCCACGCCGGCGACAGCATCATTGTCCACCACCTCCTGACAAACTATACGCAGATATTCCTGCTGATATTCTTCCGACCAGTGTGCGCAGACCGGGTCGCGCCAGCCATAAATCGCGCCTGCTCCGATTTCCGAAATCAGGTAAGGCTTGTCGCCAAGGCCGCGCTGTTTAAGTCCTTCCAGTTGAGCATGAATGTGCGGGATGATTTCACAGAGCGGACGTTCGTCATTCGGGTCTTTGGCATACCAGCCAGGATAGCTGTTAAAGGAGATGACGTCAATCTGTTCCAGAAACATATCTTTGAGTCCTTTGTCGCTGGCGTAAGTAAGCAGACGATGCGGGTCAAGTTCCCGAAAAAGTTTTATGAGCGCCATGTAGCAATCCCTTGCTTCCTCGATGTCGCTTTTTCCTTCGTTTAAAAAGCCTCGAATGATGATACATGGATTATTGTAGCTGGAAAGGATCATGGTTCTGGACTGATGCAACTGTGCCGCAATAAATTTCGTGTCGGCAAAATTCTTGCAATTAGCCTGCCAGCTCATACTTTCTTCAAATACGAGGAAACCAAGCTCGTCACACAAGGACAAAAAGCGCGGATCCTGTTGATAATGGGAACCGCGAACGAAGTTACAGCCAAGATCGCGGAGCATTTGCAGATCGCTGATCAATTGAGCCAGGGGTAAAGCGGGACCGTACTGCGGATGCGATTCGTGACGACAATATCCGAGCAGTTTCACTGCTTTGCCATTAAGGATTATTCTGCCTTTTTCTGTCCAAACCTGCCGGACGCCGAAACGCACGGTCATGGCATCGGTTTCATTCGCAACAGTGAGTGTGTGCAGTTCGGGATATTCCGGCGACCATGGCTTTAAATTTTTTAACACTAGTTCCAGCGTTTGCTGACCATCTTTGAATTCACAGTCCTTAAACTCTTGTCTGTCACTGCCATCTATGGTCAATTCCAGCGTCTGTCTGCCGGGGGCTGACTTGATTTTAACTTGTAACGCCCCGGTTTTATAATCAATTGTGTCAACCCCAACCCATTCGATCAGCGAACCAGCGGGAAGCTGCTGCAGCTCGACATCCCGAAAAATCCCCCCGTAAGCGTAGAAATCGAAGAAATTTTCGTGCAGCTGGTATCGTTCGTAATCGAAACGATTGCACGCCATCACCACCAGTTCGCGCACCTGCTTCGCGACAGGCGGAAGATCGCATTGAAACGGAGTATAGGCCGCGTATTGTTCGCCAACTTTGCATCCATCAACAAAGACTTTGCAGTACATGCCAACCGCGCCGAAAAGTAACCTGGCAGCCTCGCCGGGGGCGACCGTGAATGTTGTACGATAGAAGCCGATACCGCGCTTGCCGTTATAAGCCGGCGTCGCATCGAACGAGCCGGGAACCGCAATCAGGTCGTCGTATTCAATTCCGGAAATATCATCATCGCCGAAATCATTGGTTTCAGTGAATTTAAACTGCCATACCCCGTTAAGGCTGTTTGTTGTGCGCTTAGTCCATACAGGGAAATTCATAATCTATTATCCTTAAAGATTAATAACGTTCTAAGTATATTATACATTATACAAAAACGCTTAACAATCATGAAATCAGGGAATGATATGTTGAAATCGGGAATACCAGAGGCTTTTCAATCAACAGTTGACACAGGCAGGCAATATTTTTTCTGCTTCCAAATAACTTTTAATCATTTATTTCTTGACAGCTCCAAAATTTAAACACCGCTAATTTTACTTAAATAATACTTGATTTTAATAATAAAACCTCTATTTTTATAAATAATAATCTTTGAAAATCTCAGATAATGGCAATATGAAACTATCTGATCTGTTGCGTTTGATGGAAAAACAGACCGGTGCGGTAATCTGTATGGAACCGCGCCATCCGGCGTTTTCAAGCGTTGATGATCTGCGTTTGCAACCGGACCAGTATCTGCATCATGGACCGTATTGCGTTTTCGCAAAACAAGCTGGAGGAATGCAGGTATGCTCGGACAATAAGGCGCGCAGCATGAAACTGGCCGAAAAAGAGCGGGCATTCTCCGGAGTCTGTCCGCACGGACTCCGCGAACTTGTACAGCCGGTATTGATAGATTCCAGTTTGGCGGCGGTGCTTTACGCCGGTCATTTCGCGTCTGACCGGAAATTGGCGGTGATCAGCGGAAAGCATTATTCCGGGCGGCTGCCCCCTGCCCTGACTGCAGATTCGGAGCACGAACTCCGCCGGCAGCTCCGGCTGGCGGCGGCGCTGATCTGCTGGGAAATCGCGTTATGGAAAAAGCAGGGCGGACACGGCGGACGGCGTCATGATGAGCAGTATTATCTCGACCAGGTCGATTTCTTCATCGCCCACCGCTATGCGGAAAATATTTCGCTGGCCGAACTGGCCGACACTCTGAAAGTGAATCCGAATTATCTGGGCGGCATCATCCGGCGCCAGGCCGGATACAATTTCCGGCAGATGCTCAATCGGCGCCGCATCGAGGAGGCCAAAACCTATCTGCGCTTCCATTCCAGACTCAATATCTCCGAAATCGCCGCAATGAGCGGCTTTGCCGACAGCAACTATTTCAGCACAGTATTCCGGCAGATTACAGGAATGACGCCACGTGCCTGCCGACAGGGAAAATGACCCGGTATGAGTTTTTACTGCATAGCCGAATCTAAACGCAATATTTTACCATTTGACATATCTTCATTACCATTGATCGTATTTATTTAACTGATAACTGACATTATATTATGATAACTTATGATACCATTTTTATAATCATATTTACGCATCAGGTTGCATTTTGATGGACATATTTCAGAAAAGGGAAAAAATTTGTTTATTAATTACATCGCCTTGACAACTGTTTTCTTTTGAGTTATAATCTTATCTTACAAACAAGCTGAAAAAGTTATTAAAGAAAGTTTTTGCTAAACTAGTTTTTTTGACAGTAAATACTATGAAATACAGAACTGGAAATATAGAGAGTTTTAAACAAAAAGGAAATTAAATGAAAAAATTGGTATTCTGTTTTAGCGTCACAGCAATGCTGTTACTTCTGTTTGCACCCTCCGCCTCGTCTGAGGAAATTTCATTCAAAAATGCTTTTGATTCAAGCGGTTCTCCCGGTCAATGGATAGGCGGCTGGTCTACTTTCGAAACCGGAAAAAACGGCAAATGTGCAGCGATTGTTAACGATAAAGATAAAACTAATAATGTGTTATCAATTACCATACCGCCCGATACCATTTCCGGGAAAAAAGTATTAGTGTCGGCGATAGTCAAAGCTGAAAATATTTCAGACAAACCCAATCCGTGGAACGGCCCCAAACTCATGCTGGTGATAACTCCGGCCGATGGAAATGTGAAATATCCAGCAGTGGATCTACTGAGCGGAACCTACGACTGGAAGCGCGTATTTTTTGTGACTACAATACCGGAAAAAGCAAAATCGGTCTCATTATGCATCGGCCTGGAGCTGGTGAAAGGCAAGGTGTGGTATGATGAAATCACGATTGAACCGTATGATGAGAATAGAGTTAAACTGTTTAAAAGTCAGACTGTAACCGTTAAAGTCAAAAAAGAGGATTGGAGAGGTATCATTACTGTTAATGCGGCAACGGAGCTGGGTGCAGTCAACCAGCTGATTTTCGGCAATAATATCCTTGGCGTCAGCACCAGGAGCGGCGCGTGGCCGGCTTCCTGGGGCGTCAATGGCGGCGGTGTCTGGAACCCGCAGACTCGCCAGCCGCGCACGGATGCACTCACATACTCGAAAGAGATGGGTATAAGAATTCTGCGGTATCCCGGCGGCGAAATGGTACATTCTTTTCGCTGGCAGGATGCTGTAGGCCCTGTTGAAGGGCGGCCGGATTATCAGTTCGGCATTGACGAACTGGTCACTTATTGCCGGGCGATAAACGCCGAAGTTCTAATGAACGTGAGCGAAGTTAAATGTTCGCCTGCAGAAGCCGCCAATCTGGTTGAATACTGTAACGCTCCAGCTGACGGCAGGCATCCGTGGGCGGATAAACGGGCTTTGTGGGGACACAAGGAACCGTATGGAATCAAATATTTCGAGCTAGGAAATGAAACTTATTCATTGAAAAAACTATATACCGCCGAATCGTATGCACGCTGGGCAGTAGACTGTATCAAACGCATGCGTGCGGTAGATTCTTCAATCAAAATCTCAGCGTTGCTAGGTCCGGATGAAGAGTGGAGCAAAACCGTACTCTCCATTGTGAAAGATGACATTGATTTCGTGGTCGATCATCACTATCCCATCGGATTCTGGGAGGAAGGATCATCTGTGGCGGAACAGACGGATATGGTTGTCCGCGCATGTCTTGCCGCATCCGATTATTACGAAAAACGCTGGCTGGAAAAGCGGCGTGCATTAATCAAGGAAATCACCGGGCGCGATATTCCTCTCGAGATCACAGAATATAACGTCGGCTGTGCCCAGAATAAGCCGGTTCCATATCGTTTTTCTTTTGCAGGCGCGCTATTCTGCGGCGATTACATCCGTGTCATGCTGAAGCCGGAAAACAATGTTAAATGTGCAAACTACTGGCTGTTCATCAATGAATACTGGGGTATGCTAAGAAGCAATGCGTCACAGTCCGACCTTGTCGCTGATAAGCCGACCGCATGGAAGAAAATGCCGGCATTCTACGTCTTCCAGTTATGGAATCAACATTTCGGCAAAACGCTGGTTGCGTCAACAGCTGACGCGCCGCTGGTATCGTTTGAAGGAGGAACTGATATTCCGGTCATGAAGCATCCATCTCTTTCAACTTGTGCGAGTCTTTCCGCCGACAAACGCAAACTGTATCTAATCGTGTTCAATAAACATTCGCTCAACGACATTACGACCACGATAAAAATCACCGGTGGTGTTCCTGCTGCTGCAAAGGTTTGGAAAGTGGACGGGGAACTTGCCGCGAACAACCTGAAGGAAGAGTTGGTGAAAGAGGTCGTTTCCGGTGCGCCGATTGAGCTGAACAGTTCTGGTTTCACACATAAATTCACGGCTCATTCCATGAGCGCATTCGAGGTAGATCTGAAGTGAAATCCAGTAAGAATAGCGTTTTAAGACACCAAATAAATCCCATGGCAGTAACTGGCATGGCAATCAGTCCGCGCGAGGGAATACATATATTCGAACCGTAAATCATCCGCCGCGAACCGGCTTAATTAATAGTTCGCAAATAGTTTCCGGCTTTCTTGTCTTTGTTTATTGACACGTGGCAACTTGAATATTATAATAGAGCTTGATGAGCGGCAGCCTTTAATGAGCCGCTTCGTTGCGGAATGATTGCGGACGAACAGCAATTCATATCCATGCAAATGCCTGAATAAGCGCAGATGATTTAATTGATAAATATTATTGGAGACTCATTCATGAAGCAAAAAAAAATCACGCTCATTGCCGCAGTCCTGCTGTGCGTATCACCCCTCTTCGCGCAGAAACCAGTGGATATGGCGCGCATCAATGTTGACGGAACAAATGACGGCATCACCATAATGGCTCCAACCGTATGTGAAGGCGGCAGGCTGGAGCCCTGCTCCTGGGGGCCGGAGGAAAAACGCAAACAGATAATGACGTTCATCCTCCCGTCCTCGTCCGCAAACTGGAAAAATTCATCGCTCCGGTTCATTCCTGACAAGGACGGACAGGTAATTGTGTCGCTTCTAGGTCCATATGTACTGGAGAATAAAAAGCCCAAAAGGATTGATGTACTCTTCGATAATATTACTGTTGAAGGAAGCTTGATCAGGAACGGCGATTTCGAGCTGGTTGCAAAATCCGGAGCCGGTCCGCAGACATGGGAACTCGGCAAAACCCCGGATGGCGATTTTGCTCGGTATCTTGCCCGCAACCGGAAGCGCGGGGTAGACGGAACAGCAGCAGTCATGGTCTGGACCGGCGGCATGGCCTACCAGCTCATTACAGTTAAAAAAGACATGCCGGTCACCATTAAGGCGATGACGAGAATGGCCAACGCTGATGATGTGGCGGCAGCGATGACTAACAGTACGTTCGTGGAAACTGAAAATGATAAAAAATACAAGAATCTGCCCAATCATTTAGTTGATCTCGGCACCGCGGCCAACATGGGGTTCGCTGACGAAAAAGCCGGAGATGGTATCGGCGGATGGTCTGATCAGGGACCGGACAATGATTTTCGCACCTTTGATTTTCGTCAGACCAGTTTGGGCGGGATGGAATTCAAAATAGCCGATCCAGCCATGAACGGCGGTCACGCGGTCATCACCCTCTTTAACGGAAAATTCACCGCCAAAATTGAAACCGCCGCGAAACCGGCGGCAAGATTCTTATATCTGCTGCATACTACTACTTATAATTCAGAGAAAAAAGGTTCTCGCATCGGCACAATCAATATAACCCTTGCAGACGGAAAGAAAGTTGTACACGAAGTGCTCGCGGGAGTGGATGTTACTGACTGGTGGAATCCCGGATACCTGGAAAATGCCTCCGTCGTGGTCAAAAAAGTCAATCCTAATTCGAATGTCGGAGTCTATCTTTCAAAATTTGACATCAGCGACCTTCCCGCGGAAGTTTCCGCAATCGAATTCCAATCGACCGGAAAGGCGATCTGGATAATTGCCGGAGCGACACTTTCATCGCGCAATATGCCTCTGCCGACACAACCCAAAATCGTGTTCAAGGAAGACGCGCTGTGGAAGCCCATTGACATGTCGAATGTGCGGATTGCCGCCGGAAGCGCGCTTGATCTGAGCAAATTGACCGGAAACTGTCCGGCGGGTCAGTATGGACGTGCGATCAGCAACAATAAAGGGCAGGTAGTTTTTGAAAAACAGCCGGATAAACAAGTGCATTTCCTTGCTTTCAACCAGGTGCCGTCATGGTTGATGAGTTATCCGGAAATGATGCTTGCCGGAACGACCGTTCAGCAGACTAAAAGCAATATCGAGGAATGGACGGCGCTCATCAAGCGGCAGGGTTACTCGATGGTCCGCTTTCAGAATATTGATCAATTCCTGATGGGCAGATCAAAAACGTTAGCGGAGTTTGATGCGATTGCAATGGACCGGTTCGACTATATTATAGCCTGCTTGAAACGCAACGGCATCTATACTTTCATCGATATTATATCATACTACGGATTTGAAAAAGGCGGACTCGCATGGGATGTGTCCGAACAGCTCCGCTGGAAAGAACGGATGTTCTTCGATCAATCAGTGCGGAAAATGTGGAAAGCCGGCATGACAGGAATCATGAAGCATGTGAACCCCTACACCGGCATGTCGCTCGCCGATGACCCCGTACTGGTAGGCGTCACATTTTTCAATGAACAGGATATTCCAATTGAGACAAAACTTTTCAAGGATGATCCCGAGATTACGTCTGAAATGACGAAACGCTGGCAGCAGTTCCTGCAGAAGAAGTACGGGACTGTCACCGCATTGGAACAGGCGTGGAATACAGATAAAAAGCGTCTGTCAAATTGCCTTTCATTCGACAGCGTACCGTTTCTGGAGCAGGAACAACGCTGGGAAACCGGCCCGCGCGGCAACGATTCAGGTTCCTTTCTCATTGAGTTGCAGTCTGAATTACTGGGGTGGTATGAAAAAGCGATTCGTGAAACCGGATTCAAAGGATTCACCACGCAATACGATGTGATGGGTTATTTCCGCAGTCATGCTTTGCGCAACCTGAATCCAGCCGTCTCCATGCATTCATACGCCAATCACCCCAGTAAATATTCCGACCCGGGTTCGGTGATGCCGCAGGATAGCATTATGACGTCCTGCGCCCGCTATTTCCGGACTAACTCGGATGCTCGCTATCTCAACCGTCCGCTGTTCAATCTGGAATACGCTTGCGTGTTCTGGGGAAAATACCGCCATGAAGAAGGACTGCTCTTCCCGGCCTATGCTGCGTTCCAGCAGTTCAGCGCCATCACACTGGCACATCAGCCGGTTATCATGCGCACGGCGCAACCAATGCTCAGTTTTTATCACGGGCGGGATCCCGTCGCGCGGGCAGGACAAGTGCTTGCCGCCATGCTCTATCAGCGCGGCGACGTGGCTCCGTCTCCTCATACAACCGCAATGGTGATAAACGACCGCTACATCTTCAACGACGGCAATATGAATCGCACAATCAACAGTGAGCAAAGCAAGATCGCGCTCCTGTGCGGTTTCGGACTGCAGTATGAAGGCGCTATACCAAAGGATCTGCCATCGTACCGGAAAGCGGATATGATTGTGTTCCCGGCGGAAGGAAGCGGAATCATGGATGTTTCGCAGTGGGCGGCAACAGTAATTGAAAGCGGCAGCAGCAAAGCAATCGACCCCATCATTGCCAAAATGAAATCGCTCGGAATCCTGTCGAATGATAATATTTCAAGCGGTGTCGCAGGAATACTTCAGAGCGACACGCAAGAGATCACCCTGGATGCCAAACAAAAACGCCTGACGGTCATCACCCCGCGAACGGAAGGTGTTTCCCTGATGGCAGGTGAAAAAGTTATTCTCAGGAATATGACAGTGGAGAATACAACGGCAGCGGCAACGGTGGCTCTTACGTCCCTCGATGGTGCAGTACTGGAGAAGAGTAAGCGGCTGCTCCTCATCTATTCTACTGATGCGGTCAATACCGGAATGCAAACATCCGCCGACCGCACAACCCTGTTCGATATCGGCAAACTGCCGATCCTGGTGGAAACAGGCAAACTCACGCTTGCCATTAATACCGCGGACACGGCATCAAAAAAGATATGGGCGCTTGGTCTGGATGGAAGCAGAAAAGAGGAAATTAATCAATTGAGCACCGAAGACGGGACAATGAAGATCGTGATTGACACAGCAGCACTAAAAACAGGCCCGGCATTCTTCTTCGAGATCGCGGAGAAATGAACAGGATTTCTTATACTTTCTTATGCAATAAATTATTTTACTGTCAAATTATAATAAAACCTTTGGAGATTAAATCATGATCCGTTTCCCCGTACCCGCAGATATTTACCGCCAACTTGCCAAGCCCGATTGGGATTCGCGCTCCAACACCCTGTCCTTCACCCGGACAGACGGCAAAATTACCAGATTCAGGATTTCCGCCGAAGTCAATGGGAAAATGCTGTCGCCGGATGCATGGGAAACGTTACCAGCGGGAGAAGCGAAAGGCCTGGCTGACGGGTTTGAGATACAGCTCGGCTTTAAGACCGTAGCAGGTCAGGAAAAAAGATTGGCTGCTGTTGCCTCCATAACGAATCTCACTTCAGACAAGGTGAAACTCGGCGGGTTCCGCTTTTCCGCAGTAGACAAGATTCTGTCCGCTTCCAGCCATGATTTGCGTATCTACAAAGAAGGCTGGGCCATGACCAGTCCGGCCGCAAGCGTCCGCTACGGCGAGAAAGAGTTTTACCTGAACCCTGATTATAAACCTTTTGCAACATCTGTTCCCGCAATTTATGATGACAAGATCCCCAATCGGTTTGTCGCGAATTACGCGGTTGTTTTAAATGACCGGAACAGCAGCGAAAACATCCTCATCGGGTTTATCAGTTCCGAAGCACAGGCGGGGCATTTCAACCTGAAAATGGACGCAACAAGGTTGACCGCTTTCGATGCGGTCTGCGACTGTGACGGAATCGAACTCGCCCCCGGCGAACGGGTCGAATCCGAAGAACTGGTGCTCATGCACGGCACTGAAGGCTATAGTCTTCTGGAAACATTCGCCTGGCTTTGGGGCGCGAGGATGAAAGCCGTCACCTGGAGCCATATCCCCACCGGCTGGTGCAGCTGGACGTACTACTTCGAACGCATCACCCAGGCCGACATGCTGGAGAATGCCTCATGGCTTCGCGACCACAAGCTGGACTATCCTCTGGAATATGTCCAGATGGACGACGGCTATCAGGCAGCTCTGGGCGACTGGCTGGTCTGTGACCATAAAAAGTTTCCTGACGGACTGGAATTCCTTGCCCGTGAGATCAAAACTGCCGGTTTCAAACCAGGCATCTGGGTGGCTCCGTTTCTAGTGGCGGAATGCTCGCAGCTCTACGCCGCCCATCCAGAATGGACGGTCAAGGACGCAAGCGGTCAAACAGCCTGGGCAATGCCGGACTGGCGCGGCTCCCGTGTGGCCATTCTCGACTGCACCCGACCGGAAGCCTGCGCATGGCTGACGGAAACCTTTGCCACGCTGGCAGGATACGGCTTTGAATACGTGAAACTCGATTTTCTCGTTCATGAAGCCGGTATCCTGGCGCTCGGCGGCGTGTATGCCGACCCCAAAGCGACACGGGTGCAGGCAATCCGCCGCGGACTCCAGGCAATCCGTAAAGGAATGGGGGATGACAAATTCATCCTCGGCTGCACCAATGTGCTTGGCGCCGGGGTGGGCATCATCAACGGCTGCAGGATCAGCACCGATTTCCTGCCGTCATGGAACATCAACGGCGAACCGTACAAAGAAGCCCCGACCCTGCCTAACGTCTTCCGGAATGTCATCAATCGCCGGTATATGCACGGGCGGCTCTGGGTAAACGACGCGGATGCGCATATTGCCCGCATCGACAACAATAAGCTCACCGAAAACGAGGTGCGAATGTTTACCGCTGCCCTTTGGATTGCCGGGGGAATGATACTCACCGGCGACCGTTTCAGCACTCTGGTCGAGGAACGGGGCAGACTCTTCCAAATGCTGCTGAAAGATCTGGATGCTTTTAATGATGTCAGACCGCTGGACCTTTTTGAAGAAGAATACCCTGCCCTCTGGCTGGGAAAGAACCGGCAGAACGCCGGACAAATCGCGATCGGCGCCTTCAACTTCGGCGAGACGTCAAAGACTCTCCGGGTGGAGTTGACCCAAGCCGGATTCCCATCTGGCTCAAAGGTCAAAGTGCGCGAATTATGGAGTCAGGAGTGTCCCGGTGAAATCAACGGCGCTTTACAGACAGAACTGAAGGCGCACAGTTGCAAGATATTCCTGCTGGAAGCTTGACCGGCATCTTCGGACCATTGAGGAGTGCTAAAGTCATATACTTCAGCACTTCCAGTTTCACTCATTTTGGACAATCTATACTCACATTTGGGACAACCGCGCAGCACCACGCGTTTTCATAATCCGGGGAATTATGGGAATTATTGGATACTGCCTTGCGGCAGCAGAACAAACCATACAGTCGTCCGTATTTTGGACAATCTGGACACACCACTTACATGCTTGCTTCGTCCGCGTTTCCAACGGCTGGTTAAGATGCGCCTTAATAAAATATAATTTTGCCTTGTAAGCGTCCAGCCAGCCCCATCTGTTACTTTGTTTTCCGCCGAGTAAATTATCTTTCAACACCAAACAGGAGAAGGTAAAAATAACTTGCAAGGTGTTGGAAGTGAACTGATTTGTCACAAGGTGTCAAGGCAAAAAAATGGTGCGCCCAGGAGGACTCGAACCTCCGACCCAATGATTAAGAGTCAGTTTTGAGCTCCCTCAAAAACCCTGTTTTGTGCTTAAATGCAACACTGTAAAACACGTTTAAATAACATGAATCAGTAGCAAAATCAGGAAAAATTTCTAAGCTCAAAACTTTTTCTTCAAGTACGACTTACAAACAATAAAAAACACTAAAATTACATTTTATCAAAATAACCCCTGTTTATGATATGTCAAGTACGAATCTCCTCAGCTCAAAACCTTTCTGTCCAGTTCTTCTAATCATACCATGATAAACCTAACTTCCAATAAAGAATATTCTCGACCATTTACTGCACGGAGCCGTGTCATTACCCATAAAAGCGGCTGACAAGGGCTTAAAGGGGCTGGAAACGCATTTATCAGCCATTCTAGTTGATTTACATCAATTGTGGAAGTATCTTTATAGCTGGTAAGTATATATATTGCAATTAATTAGAGACTAAGATAAATGAATACCAAAGAGATTGAAAGTAGTGCGGAAACGCTGAATCTGCCTAAACAACATACCAAACGCACTAAACAAGACCTTGTTGACGCAGTAAAACAATACCGCCATGATGCCGAACAGGGCAATGCGGAAGCTCAATTTTTGCTTGGGTGCTGTTATCAATTCGGCGAGGGAATTGCGAAAGATAAAGCAGAAGCGGTAAAATGGTATAGAAATGCTGCGGAACAGGGTGATGCGGACGCACAAACTGCGATTAATAGACTCGAAAATAGCGCAGATAACAGTGATGACAAAAACTGTAATAATTGTCTTGTTGTAACCACGGGAAGCTTGCCTTATAAGGAAGATGATTTTGATGATTTCCTTCGGACAAAGGTGAAAGATGTTTGTACCCCGTCAGAGAATATAGACATAATTATTGTTGGCAAGGAATTTAATCCGACCATACTTTATGAGCAGATGAACCTTAGAATTGGCAAGTCTTTATTTGTTTATTCTCAAGAGATGTTTTTGAGTAGATTAGCAGGAAAAGACCCATACGATGATAGACACGCTCTAATGAAATTTGCAGAAGGACATCCGGTCTTTGAATTTCTCAACATTTTCTTTGTTGACTGGACTACTACCCATATTGTTCCTTCTTCAAATGAACTTATAATTGTTGAGCCTGATGCTGATGAAGGAGTCCTCGAAAATAATGGCTATGAGGTAGGAAGAACAGGAAAACGGCGTGAAGAACGGCGCAGGATACTAGCAAAAGTTTTCACGACTAAATTAAATAACGTCAATTCTCTTCAATACATGAAACAATGGGACAACCCATCTTCTGGCAAGAGGCTCCAGAAATTGGCTAACACTATTGCATCCCTAGCCCGTTTTGCCAAGGGGAGGAATAACCCTCCTCAACAGGCGATTGACGAATGGGAAGAAGACTTAGCCTGGCTAAAGAAAACTTACTATAGTGGTAGATTTAATTTCGATTGGTCTAGTACAATTCGTAAGATAAATTGATGATTATATCAAAATGATTAATGCTCCGGCTATTAAACCGGAGCTTTTTGTTTTACAGTCTTTGTTGATTAGCTATATTTTTCATCCATTGATTTGCAAAGCAGGTTAAATCAAATTGAAGGCTGGTGTTGATAGTCTCTGGAGTGCCGTCTTCATCAAAGCCGAATACTTCCTGATAGCGTCCAAGATAATCATTCCTGAATGAAATGGGGTAATATTCCCTTCCAACGATGGTAAAGGTCATTTCCGGGTCTGCCATTAAATCGCCGTTTTGTTCTCCGTAGTGAGCTATGGAGATAATCTCGCCGTAGCCTTTCAGATGACCGACCTTTTCAACGACAACCGCCATAAGATTAAGGTTATTGTGTATCTTGGCGTAGTTGCCGTCTTTGTCCTGTCTGTATTTCGGGTCTGACATTGCCTCGTACAGTTTCTGGATGATTAGAGTTGCTCTGGTGTTTAGTGATTTCATTTTGTCTATCCTCGTATGAATTGTTTATGAATTGTGGGTGAACACTATCTGAATTGTCACATGAGACCGATTAAAAATTTCTTCCCGTTTTTTCCCTCTCCGTTGTAAATTAGTTTGTATTGTTCCACGCAGTTTCTCTTGCCAGTCTTGACCACCAGTTCATAGTCTAAAAGCTCCTGTAAGTGAATGTGTAATCTTGTTTTTGCCCAGCCTGTATGTTCCATGACTTCCCTTCTCGTGAATGTCCTGTCGTACCGTGCCTTATTCTTGGGAAGCATCTCATCCAGTTGCATGAGTAAATCTCTTGCCGGAAGTGATAAATCATCCAAGCTCATTCCAAGTATTTCAGAAGCTAACTCCGTAGCCATTTTGATGTCTTCAACATTGACTTCGATATACTCCAGTTCCCCATGATATTTCACTTCTTTTCTCATCTGGGTCAGGAAAGCCACGGCGCAACACAGATTCAAGAATTTGGGCTGGTCTCTTCTCGCTTGGAGCCGGTCATCTCCATAGAAGAGTGATTCAGCATAGGGATTGACTACAGCGTAGTTCCTCAATAATCGCTGGAAACAGTGATGCTTATTCATAATCGCTTCATGGGAGGCTTTCTGAATGATTCCTTCCAGTGTGTGCGATTTCCTCTGGGATGATAATATCTTTTGCGTCTGGGTTCTCGATTCATCCACTCCGAGAACAAAGAACCGGCTTTTAGTCTCTGGGTTTATATCTGGGTTTGTAGTCGTCTGGAACACGGAAACGGGACCTTCGACCGTGTTTTTTCTAAGCTTACAGCCGGATACGGTCTCTATGGTCAGGTGTCCTTCGGTTATCAGGGTTCTAATGGCGTACATATCCTTAACTCCACATGCTTCTTCGATGGCTAGAACTTTGTTCTTCAAAGCCTTCTTTTCCATGTAGAAAATTGCCTTGTCCGTGATTGATGAAGTCCTGATTACATCCTCCTCTGGAGTGAGCTTTATGGTTTTGTCCTGGAGTGCTGATTTTCCTGCTCCAGATGAACTCAAAAGAAGGATATTCAACGGCGTATTCATTTTTCTGGACACGGCGGCGATATACGACAGAATCTTGTTGTGCTCTTCGCCTATTAATCCGAGCTTAGTATAATCGTCTTCAATCTCCTCAAAAATTGCTTCACTCCTGCCGAACCTTTCAGCTTCTTTTCGGTGTTCAAATGGCATCATAAGTATGGGTTCTAGTTCTAACGGTTCTTTGTATGCTAGGTTGTTCATGGGGTGTTCTCCTATAGTTTATATGGTGTTTATGAGTTGGAATGCTCTGGCTTTGGATAAGTGCATTTCCTTGCCTATTGCTGAATAAGAAATGCCCTTGGCTCTGAGGTCTTTGGCTCTCTGGACTACTTCTGGTTTAACTGCGGGTCTGCCGAGCCTGATTCCCTGCGCTTTAACACGTTCCAAACCAGCTTTTGTACGTTCTGATATACGAACCCTCTCTTGTTTGGCAAGGCACGATAGAAGCGATATAATGGCATCTGCAAATATCCCAAGGGATGAGATATACTGTTCCGTGAATGAATGCCATTGAATGCCGTAAGAATCCAAAGTGGTTAAGTATTCCAATGTTTTCCTTGAACCTTCTCGGCTAAACCTGTCCAATGACCAGAACAAGAGAATATCGAACTTCTTCTTATGTGCCAGTTGGAACACTTCTTTTAAGCCCTGCCGGTCTTCCATTGACTTGCTGCCGGAAGCGGTATCGGTTTTTACTTCCGTTACAGTCCAGCCCTGTTTAAGTGCATACTCTGTTAATTGGGTTATCTGGTTTTCATAGTGTTGGTCAGCCGTTGAAACTCTGGAATAGATTAAACATCTCATGGCGTTCTCCGTTTAGTTTAATTTCGTTTATTTTAAGGGTATTTTTTTTCGAGCGGGGAAAAAGCGGTTTTTAGGCGTTTACTACAATGGCGGTTTTATTGAACTGTGTTTGCCTCCTGATTGAAAAATGGTTGTAATGGGATATAGTTTGAAAAAGGAGCAAAATGAAAACTTGGCAAAAAAGACTTCTTACAATTGCGATTTGTGAGTTCTTTGGATTGGCGAATCTCGCTTTATTGGCATTTTGTACCAGCAAAGATAGCCCTCTCATGTTAATTTGTGGATTGCCCTGTGTTTTTTTTATGTTCATCTGTCAAAACGTTAAATTCCCTGCTGACATTCCTGATGTATTAGCAATTCCAATAGCATTTTTTGTTCAGTTTGTAATTTATGCTATTATTGGTCTGATTATTTCCATTTTCGTATGCCGGAAAAAGTCGCCGCCAACTACACAATAAATCCTAAGCTATCTTACCTTCTGCCGTGAATTCATAATCATTGCATTTGATAGTGTCAATGATTGCTTCATCCGTAATAAGGCTTTCATACTCTTTTTGAAGACTGTTGTAAATCTCCTGGCAAAGGTCTATCCTGAAACCTTCCAGCCATCTTTCAAACTCTCTGATTGCCTTGTCCAGATGCGGATATGCCTTGTTGCTGTAATAATCACAAACAACCATTCTGGTATTGGCATGGGAATAGCGTGAACATGATGTATGGGTCTTAAAAAAGCATTCGCCAAGATAGGCTTTCAGCCATGTACTGTGTTTGACCTGATTATAATGCGCCCAGATTTTTTCAATGTCCAAGCCGTTAAAATCAAAACAGGCTCCGTCTCCTTGGCTGTAAAAACCTGAAAAGTAAATCTTGGGGTTATTAAAGCCGTATTCTTTGAGTTTTTCCTGCCAGTAGTCTATTTTCGGTTCATGCCATTCATAGTCAACGTTTATGTTCTGGAAGTCGTCAATGACTTTGCGTTTTGCCTTTGGGGATAATTCCTCAAATTCGTACACGGTTATTTGTTTTACTCTCATAGTTTACCTCAAATTGATTTATGGATATGGGTTAATACGTTTTTTACACGGACAGTGAATGAATATGCCAAGGATACTAAGGCGTTTTCACCGGCAGTTCTAAGCACAGTTTCAAGAATTCCTATGATTGCCTCAAGCTCCTGCTTTGAACGTTCAGGCGGGAATACAACTTGCTTAATGATAAAAGTCTTGCTCTCATGTACGAGCGTGAATTCCTGCTCGTTGTTGGTTGCCTTAAAAGCTTCATCTAGTGTTTTCTCTTCAATGCCGTATAGCGTGTTCAGGGAATGATAAGCAAGCCAGAATTCGCCTGAAATAGTCTCGTAACTGCCTTTGCGCTTGTCGTTTGTGATAGTGATTAGATACATGGTTTTACCTCAATTTGCTGGTTATACAAGGATAATCTTTATAGCCGGATAAATGATATATTTGTACTGGGAATAAATAAAAAAGGGGCTTGCGCCCCTGTGGTTAATATCCAAGCTGTTTAGCCATAGCCTGAATTTCTGTATGTAGTATCTTATGGCAGCCGACTTGCAGATATTGATTGCTGTTATCTATCACTGTCCATCTGTCGTCTATTTTCTCGCCTTTGACTGATTCCTGCTGTTGTAGCTTGCGCCATAGCAAGAGAGCCGATGCAAGCGGGATTTGAACGTTTTTAGATGTTTCAACTATATCGCCATTGACCCGCAGATAATCAAACCCGCATTCTGGAATACTGCGGGAAATATAATTCCCTGCAAAGTTTTTCCACTGTTTCAAATGGTCTTTCCATTCTTGTTTTCTGGCTTGTTCAGCGATTTTCTCGGCTTGTTTTTTCGCCTGAATGTATGCAAGCCGTTTTTCCGGTATTTTGAAATTATCAATAGCGTCTGATAGCTTGTCAAAGAGCTTTGCAAACGGTTTTGTATTGAATTCAAACTCTTTGGCGTAATCTGTGAATATTGATAGCCAATGTTTTGCCGTTTGTGCGTAATCCTCAGCCAATGCCCTAGCCCTGACGGTTTTATTTAAAAACTCTTCAGCCCGTTGCAGATAATAGGTCAAATTCTGGATGTTATCAGTTGTTACAGTACAATTCCCGTACCCGCTTGTTGAAGTTGCTGCGGGAAATATTTTGTAATGATGCGGAATAGCTCTTCTGGTAATACTCAAATGCTTTCCCGTGCTGCTGGAGTATGTATTTTCAGTGAAAAGCACAACTCCGTATTTTACGATTTTAGCAATCTCAAAATGATGCCCATGACTAAAAATGGTTTTCCCTTCAAAAAACATCCTGCTGGCACTGCCTGACGCTTGAACTTGATTAGCCCAGTAATGCGCCACTTCATCATGATTCTTTAATACTGTTCTCATTTTCGACTCCTTGTTGTTTTAGGGTTCACTATTGTTTTCTAGTGAACCCAGCCGCCTTTTAATTTTTCCATGCGTTTTCGAGCACAAAAAGCACAGTGGGCGGTACACAAGCAGTGAGTGATATGAATTGAAAAATGTTCAGATTATGAGAACGGGGATTCAAAAAAAGGGGCAGGAGATGATAGGGGATTGAACAGGGTTCATTCATGGATTAGTAGAGGCATATCCAATGAGAAAATCTGTAATTCGAGCAATAAAAAAGGGCAGCCGTTTAAGCTGCCCATATAGGTCTATGATTTCGTTAATATTATGTTTATCAAGTCCACATTGCTTTGTCTTTTGAAATATCAAAAATTGACGTTCTTGAGCTTGCTCTTCTCTATTGAATTTGACTTTTTAAACTCTTCTCTTTCTATATTTTGGGTTTCTTTTACTAATTTTAAAGTAAAAAATACTTCATAACGGAAAGACCCATTGTCGGCGGAAGAATAAAACACGGGGTTACCATCACTGTCTTTTTGGCATATTGCATAGGTCATGTAGATTTCCTTATTATAGTATTGGACTGCACTCATAAGGTAATACATACGATATCCGTTGACTTCCACATTATTATCATTTGATATCTCTAGGTTGGAGTAACTTTTACAGTTATTGGATTCTAAAATATGCTCTTTCTCTTCACTGGAAAAATTCTCACGCCTATCCGAATTATCTAACTTGCAGTAGTAAGCAAGCTCTACTTTATCATCTAGATAGCAAACATTTAAGAAAATTGTAGAGTCGTCAACTTTGCCAACCTTATAAAGTGCTAAGTCAATTCCAGTATTTCCTCTATATTGCCTACATTCCCATAGCGGTTTTCCGTATTTATCAAGACACTCTTGACGAGTCATTCCTAATCTAGCCCAAACGCTTAGTGATAAACAAAATGCCACGAAAAATACAATCGTTTTCATCATCTTAATACTTCTCCTTATGTTTTTTGTGTCTACTTTTCTAAGATTATGTAACATTGTCATAAGCTCAGCCAAGCTAAGGTTACTTTTCTAACGCTTTGAGTGCATCCTTTGCTGGTTGGTATCCTTGTTCTGCTGCTTTGCGAATCAATTTAATTCCTTTACTTTCATCTTTCTCAACGCCTTTGCCGTTGGCATAACACAACCCAAGATTATACTGTGCTAGTACATTCCCCTGTTCTGCCGCCTTGCTATACCATTCTACTGCTTTCCCCTGGTCTTTAGCTATGCCGTCACCGTTCTCATAACAATGACCGAGGTTAAACTGTGCTTTTGCATCCCCCTGTTCTGCGGCTTTACGATACCAGCCTACGGCTTTTACCATATTTTTGTATACGCCATTGCCGTCTTCATAAAGCAAACCGAGATTAAACTGCGCCTCCGCCTTTCCTTGTTCTGCGGCTTTCTGAAACCATTTTACTGCTTCTTTTTTATCTCTCGTCACGCCAAAACCGTTAGCATAACACACGCCAAGAATATATTGCGCCTTTGCATGACCCTGTTCTGCTGCTCTACGATAACATTTTAATGCTTCGATTTCATCTTTTGCGACACCGACACCGTATTCATAGCAATACCCTAGATTATACTGTGCCAACGAATCACCTGGATAATCGTTCATCCATGAATCAATTTTAGCCTTAAATCTATCCATTGCTCTTGTAGCAGCAGATTTATCTTTTTTTACAGAAAAATCCATTATTGCATTAATGTCTTCATCTTCTGACACGTTCTTCATGCTCTTTGCATTAATCTCTGTAAAAAAACATTCCTGCTCTGGAAATAGTCCAAAATCGGTTCCCAGTTCATTATTCGAGACTTGTAAAACTGCACTCAACTGTCTTTTAAGTTTTAATTGTTTCAATTCACCGGTATTGCTGTCTTTTATGTTGTAATCATCTCTAGCTCCGGTCTTAAATATGTTTTCGCTGTTCTTGAGTCTTCTCATTAGCTCTTGAGACTCAACAGTCTTGTCAATAATTTCATTAGCGGCTTTGGACTGTTCAGCGGCTTTGCGATACCATCTTACCCCTTCTATCTTATCTTCATCTACGCCAATTCCTTTGTAATAGCACCATCCAAGCTTAATCTGTGCCTTTGCATTACCCTGTTTTGCAGCTTTCCGATACCATTTTACTGCTTCGCCCATATCTCGTGAAACCGTCCTATAACCGCTATAATACCATGCCCCTAACTTTTCTTGCGCCTCTGCCCAATCGTTTTCCGCAGCCTTGCGAACCCATTCAACTGCTTTGATGGAGTCTTTTTTCACAATTAAACCATTTATATTACTGTCACATTGTTCTTTTGCATCCCTCTTTTCCGCCTTTAAACCATTTTCATAACAGAGCCCTAGTTCATATTGTGCCTTTGCATCTCCACGCTCCGCAGCTTCACTGGCTTGCGTATATTTATTTAACTCTTTAAATTTTTCACTTGCCTCGCTATTACCTTTTTCCGCAGCCATACGGAGAAACCATTTTGCCGCTTCAACATCGTTTTGAGGGACTCCAATTCCTTTTTCATAACAAACACCAAGAATCCTCTGTGCATCCATGTCTCCCTGTTCTGCGGCTTTACGAAACCATTTCACAGACTGAATCTCATTGTAATAACCACTATAACTTTTATTTTTAGCATAATAAACTCCGAGATTAAATTGTGCTTTTACATGCCCTTTTTCCGCCGCTTTATGGAACCATCTTGCCGCTTCAGCTTCATCTTTTTTTACTCCATCACCATTATAGTAACAAAGACCAAGATTAAATTGTGCTTTTACATGTCCTTGTTCAGCAGCCTTGCGCCACCATTTTACTGCTTCATCCTCATCTTTCTTTACATACTCCCCATTAAAGTAATAAAGCCCAATATTAAACTGAACCTCAGCCCCTCCATTTTTAGCAGCTTTACTCCACCATTTTGCTACTTCATCCTCATCTTTCTCCACTCCATCTTCTCTAGCATAACAAAGCCCAATATCAAACTGAACCTCAGCCCCTCCATTCTCTGCTGCTTTGTTCAACCATTCTGAAGCTTTAACTTTATCTTTGTCAACTCCAATTCCACCAGCATAACACCTTCCTAGCTCAAATTGTGCTTTTACATTTCCCTGTTCAGCGGCTCTACGATACCATCTTGTCGCTTCATCTTCATCTTTTTTTACTCCATAACCTTTAGCATAACAGTTTCCAAGCTCAAACTGTGCCTTCGCAAGTCCTTGTCTTGCTGCTTCACCAAAATGGTATACCGCACTATTTAAGCTTTTCTCTACCCCGGTGCCATTGGAATAACAGACTCCGATACTATAACGAGCTTCGACATGTCCTTGCATAGCAGCTTCCCGATACCACTTTGCAGCTTCATCCTCATTTTTAGTAACCCCTTCGCCTTTTTCATAAAAAACTCCGAGTTGATACTGCGCCTCCATATTCCTTTGTTCCGCCGCCCGGCGATACCATTTCACGGACTCGGCGGTATTTTTTGATACTCCTTCTCCATTTAGATAGCAACATCCAAGACTACATTGTGCTTTCACGTTCCCCTGTTCTGCCGCCTTGCTATACCATTCTACTGCTTTAATCTGGTCTTTAGCTATGCCGTCACCATTTGCATAACAAGCACCGAGATTGTATTGCGCTTTTGCGAGACCTTGCTCAGCAGCTTTACGAAAATATCTTACAGCCCTAACGGGGTTTTTTGCCACACCATTTCCCTGATAATAGCGGATTCCTAGCTTAAGCTGAGTATTTGCATCACCCGATTCTGTAGATAGTTTTTCAAGGATTGATTGTGGGGTAAGAAACAGTATTCCTACTACAAGTATAATTATTAATATTGTTAATTTTGCGGCATTTATATATATCATAATCACCTTCCTTCCTTGTTTTTATACTTATCTGCTTTTTTGTCGTTTAACCAATCAAATTAATAGTTGCTGAAGATATTCTACTGTGACATTAATCCCAATATACCGAAAATAACGCCAACCATGATTGCCGCAACTGTTCCTACCAAACCTGCTCCTGTAGCTCCCCAAGAAGACGCAATCTTCCCGCCAATATTTATATGTTCTCTAATGTCTTTACCCTGCCAATTTCCCGCAAGATAATACATGATAGCCGCTTGAGAACCGCAAACGATAATAGGTGACCCTGTCCATACGGCTGATGCAATCAGGAGTATTACAAAACCCAACACAATTAGAACTATGGCTTTTGCTATCTGGTCGTCTTTATTCAGCCTCTTGTAATTAATCGCAATCAGGATTCCACCACCCAGAGCAGAACCCAAGAAAGTCGCCCAGGCAATTTGTCCCGGAGTATATATTCCAATTTGGTTTGGATAGGTTATCTCCCGTTCTGTAGCCCTATACGGAGAAACTGGAGAAGACGCTTGCGAAATATAATTACTGCCTATTGGCTGCCCGCAATGAGGGCAACTTACTGCCTGTGATGAAACCTCTTTTCCGCAAGCCGGACAATTAATCAATCTGACTTTAAGCATAAGCATGATATTACCTCATATTAGCTATAATCTTCATAAAAAGACCAAGAAAAAACAAAAGTATAAGAAGCCAAACATATTTTTCAAAAAAGGATTTCTCTTTTACATCTTGATTTGTAGCCGCACCGGCTATGGGCTGTCCGCAGTTAGGACAACTTATTGCCTGTGATGAAATTTCTCTTCCGCAAGCCGGACATTTAATCAATCTGACGTTAAGCATGAATTGCCTCTTATTTTATTGTTTCTGCTTGAGCGAATGCCCTCGCTCGGTAAAGCTGCCATGCAACAAAAAAAGTGTAAATATTAATTATAATAGCGACACCTTGCCCAATTTGTTTTTCCATTGGTTCCTCACGGGCTAAAAGAGCGGAACCAATCCCAATCATTCCCAGCAAGCACATAAATAAAAAGGCTACAAAAATTATTTTATAAAATGTGTTGTAAGCAATTTTTGCTTTAGCATAGGCGGAATCATGCATCTTCACTGCTCCCATGATTGCGATAAAAGAGCAGAGAAGAATCATAAAGCTGTACGAAACAATATATTCCATATTTTTTGTCAATAATCCTTCATCTTTGTCAATCAAATATAACCCAAACTTGATTGATTCTACAGCAACCCCAAAGAGGATAAGGGTTGCTGCAATGCGTATCCAGAAACGCATTGCTCCAGAAACTGATTCAAGTGCAATTTTATCTGAATCTTGATTGATAGATGGTGAACAGCTAGATTCGTATTTATGCGCACTGGGTGGCATTGAAGGTTCTTTATACTGAGTGGGAATTCTCATTTTAATGATAATGGAGGCATTGCATGATTCGCATTTATCTCCATTCTCTGGTGTGAGCTGAGCACATTTAGGGCATTCAATGTATTTCTTGACAGTAAAATCTTTCCCGCATGAATCACATGCTGCTGTCTGTCCCTTCCAGGAAGGTTCAACATCGAATCTTTTCCCACAACATAGACACTTCGTAATCATAATCTCTCCCCTGATTATTTTAAAGAACGCAGACTTATGATTGAAGTCCCAAAAAGAGGGCGTTCAAATCACACTTGAACCAAGGTACAGCCATGCACCCAACCCAGAATGTGAAAGAACGCCCAAAAGGAGCGTACTTTCAACATCGTCTCTGGGTTTTAAAATGGCTGTTTTAGGTCCAAAACGTCTGTCGAAAGTCAAATAGATGACTATCTAAATTTTAATTGATGTTTCTAGTTCAGTAAAAAAATCCTCATTGTTTAGTTCATGGAAAAGCAAAATTCTAACTTCCATTTATTATATCAATAAAGCCCCTGAAAGCAAATCTTTTTGGCGGCATATTTCAAATTATCAGTTAAAGCATTCTGAAAAATAGGAAAGTCGCTAAAGCTGCCATCAGTTATTGTACTCGCAATAAAGGCTTTATTTCTAGTTCGCTTGATGTTTGTTATCTTTGTCATACCACAGCATTTTCCAGTATATCTCTGCCTTGCCCCAGTTCTCATTGTTCTTGTCCACCGGCGCAACATGACCATCTAGCATCAACATGTTTGCCATTCCAGAATGTCTTAGATGAACTGCTCTGGCATCGGCATCTTCAACGCTGGTGATGTAATAGGTTTGAGGACGCAGTGAAACATCGGCAACAGAACCATAGGCAATGCTATCCATCAAAAGTGGAACCTTGCTGGATTGATTTTTCACCTTTTGGACAAGAGCAGACAGCTTCCAGCATTTAATCAGGCTGGTATCCTCTTCAAAGATAAAACAGTTGCCGCCGTATGTGAAAGTTCCGCTGGTATATGTGAACGGCAAAAGAGTCGGGCACACCAGAAGATTTTTATTATTAATATAACCACGGCTTGCTAAAGTCTGCCCCCATGTCGCCCCGGAAGCGGAATGCCTCTGGAGAAGCATTTCCTTATTGTCGTCAGCGTAATTGACAATAGTCAGCCCCATCTGCTTTAGGTTATTGACGCATGTTGTGGCTCTGGCTTTCTCCCTTGCTTTGTTCAGGGCTGGCAGCAGCATTCCAGCGAGAATTGCTATGATAGCCACGACCACGAGGAGTTCGATTAAAGTAAAACCTCTAAGCATCAACGAGTTGCGACTTATCGGCTCTGCCTCATCGACCAAACCGTGCGTGCGGTTTTCCCTCACACGGCTTTCCCCCTGTTCTTCTTCGTTTAGCATTCGCTTAGT
>CAIPAT010000091.1 GCA_903863035.1 uncultured Lentisphaeria bacterium | reverse complement strand
CTGGAATATGCTTTCAACAAATTCCCGCGGGAACGCATCCTGTTCGGTTCGGACGCTCCGATTGCACTGCTGCGCGGCAAATCGGTGGAAATCAATAACCAGTACGCTTATCTGATGGGTGAAGATTACCAGATCGGCAGCACAATTTACGATGCCGGACATGCGGTCGAGTTCACCTCGTTTTATTATGAACAACTTCGCGCAATCAAACTTGCCGCCGGCCGGGCCGGGCTTTCCGGCACGGAAGTTGAGAACATCTTTTGGGGAAATGCGTTCCGCTTATTTTCACAAATAGCAAATAAAATAAAATATACGTGAGGAATATGCGATGAACAAACCAGTTGTCGGACTGTTGCCGTTGTATCTTGAACTATATGATCAGGTCGTGCCTGAAAACCGTCCGGCGGCGGAAGCTTTTGCCGGGATGATCCGGGATGAACTGGAAAAGTTGAATATTGAAGTAATTGCCTCTCCGGTTTGTTGTGTAAAACAGCAATTTTCGAAGGCTGTAAAAGCCTTTGAGAAGAAGCGTGTTGACGCGATAGTGACGCTGCATCTGGCATACTCGCCGTCGCTGGAATCCGTCGAGGTGCTGGCTGCAACCAAATTGCCGCTGATTGTGCTGGACACCACGCCGGACTTCGATTTCGGGTTTAATACTGGCGCTGACAGAATCATGTACAATCACGGAATTCACGGTGTACAGGATCTGTGCAATATGCTACGGCGCAAAGACAAGCATTTTATGCTGGAAGCCGGACACTGGCAGCAATCGGATGTGCTGACAAGAGTCGCAGCCGATATTAAAGCATGCATCGCTGCCGCCGCCATGAAAACCGCCCGGGTCGGCATCATCGGCCGGCCATTTCCAGGCATGGGTGACTTCGCGATTCCGTTCGCCGATTTGAAAAAAAATATCGGTATGGAGGTAATTCAGGCAACTGCGGCGAAATTCAAGGCTATACAACCTGCGTCTGCTGAAATCGCGGAAGAATTGAAATTGTACTGTAAGCTGTTTAAAATCGGCAAAGCTTCGGAAGAATGCCTTGCCAGGACCGCCGCGACATCATTGACCGTCAGAAAATGGATAGCAAAAGAAAAACTAGCGGCTTTTACGTTCAACTTCCTTGATATTGACCGCAAATGCGGACTGGACACCGTACCATTTCTGGAAGCGTCAATGGCAATGTCGCGCGGTATCGGTTATGCCGGCGAGGGCGATGTGCTGACCGCCGCATTTGTTGCGTCGCTGGCGAAAGTTTTTCCGGAAACAACGTTCTCCGAAATGTTCTGTCCCGACTGGAAAGGCAACAAAGTTTTTCTGTCACACATGGGCGAGTTGAATGTCGATGTTATTAACGGCAAGCCGGAGTTGCTGGAAAAAGAGTTTCCGTTTTTCAAAGCTGACAGTCCGGCACTGGTTCAGGGGTGTATGAAATCCGGTCCGGCCGCGCTGGTCAATCTGGCTCCCGGCCCGCGTGATTCGTTTACTATGATCGTATGTTTCGGTGATGTCCGCACGCCGCGCAAAAATAAAATTGCCGGCATCAGCGGCTGGTTTGAACCGGATATCCCCCTGAAAGATATGCTGGCTGAATATAGTCGTCACGGCGGCACCCATCATCTGGCGCTGGTCTACAATCCTGATTATAAAATACTGAGCAGGTATGCCGAAATAATGGACTGGAATTGCGTAATTATTTAATCGTATAGAAATTTGTATTTAATTAATGTAGGTCAGACATTTCGCAGGCAGGAATGCCCGCGCTACATTACAAAAAAGTCCCGGCGGAGCCGGTTAAATTCAAAATTAAAATATAAAATAAGGAAATTATATGAGTGACAGACTTGGGATAGGCGTGATTGGATTGTCCATGGGGAACAATATGCTCCATGTTAATCGTCACCTTGGGCAGTTCCGCTCCGAGGTCCGAGGCATCTGCGATATTCGCAAGGACAGGCTTGACCAATATAGGACAGATTTTTCCGTGCCGTACGCTACAACCGACTGGCGCGAACTGATAAAAAGAGACGACATAGACATTATTGGCATTTTTTCGCCCGACCATCTCCATATAGACATGATCAGGCTGGCGCTTGAAAGCGGCAAGCACGTTATCTGCACTAAACCTCTGGTTGTCAGCCTTGACGAAGCAAAGGAGACTGTCAGCCTGGTGCGCAAATACAATCGAAAATTTCTTGTCGGCCAGACCCGGCGTTTCGTGACTCATCATCAGGAAGTCAAGAAATTCTACGACAGCGGAAAAATCGGAACAGCAATGCTGGCCGAGGCGAGTTATGTTCATGGCGACATGTGGAAGGTGTTTGACCGCGGCGCCTGGCGCTACGAACACCCGCAGGACATTATTTACGGCGGGGCCTGCCACCCGATTGATCATTTGCGCTGGTATTTCGGCGATGTTGACGAAGTTCACGCCTACGGTTGCACCAGTCCCGTTGACCTGCGCTATCCGCAGAATAAAGCAATGAATTTCATTATCAATATGAAATTTAAAAATGGGGTGCTTGCCAGGGTGATGACCGCCTGCGGAATCCATGAACAACCGGGCGGCTCGATCAGTGACATTATGCCCATGGAAGGCGTCAGCATCTTCGGCACGCAGGGTACTATAGTTAACTACCACGCCGCATATCGCGAAGGCGGACGGCACGATGCGCCGCGCCAGGAGATTCACTTTGCCAAAGACGATGTTGCGGAGGATTTTGACGGCAAAAGTTATTCCGGACATCT